>JAEEUY010000014.1 GCA_016290715.1 Bacteroidales bacterium | reverse complement strand
TGCCCGCCAATTTATGGGAAAAATCTCCAAACCTAACGTTGATGCCATTTTGAATATTCCTCCGGCGATTGCTATCGAGCAACGCATTATCTCTCGCAATCCACGCTCCACAGTAGGCACCACCACCGAAATCTACGATTATCTCAAACTGCTCTTTGCCCGCATTGGAAAAATCTACTCTCCTATCAGCAACGAAGAAGTGAAACGCGAATCCCTGCCCGATGTCATCAAGTATATAGAAAATCTGCCGGCAGAAACCAAGGTATATCTTCTCTCCCCTATCGTTCTCGTGTCAGGACGCACCCTGCCCGAGCAATTGGAGATACTGCAAAAACAGGGCTACAGCCGACTGATGGTCAACAACGAACTGGTTGACATCTCTGATTTTCTTCTCGAAAAGAGAAAAAACAAGAACCATATCTACCTACTCATTGACCGTTTCAAAGCTCTTACTCTCAAAGAGATGCAATCCCGTGTTGCAGACTCTATACAAACCGCCTTCAATGAAGGGAAAGGCACTTGCGTGGTTCAAACCGAGGGAGAAGGAATCAACAAGCAAAAAAAATTCAGCAATCGTTTGGAAGCCGACGGCATTGTTTTTCAAGAACCATCCGTCAACCTTTTCAGTTTTAACAATCCTTTTGGCGCGTGCCCCGTTTGTGGCGGCATTGGCAATGTGGAGGACATTTCGCCAGAATTGGTTTTCCCCGACACGTCTCTGTCGGTCTGTGAAGGCGCAGTGGCATGCTGGCACGGAGAGAAATTAAGTGAATGGAAAAACCAGTTCATCAAGTACGCCGTCAAACAAAATTTCCCTGTCCATCGAGCCATTGAAGACCTTAGTGAAGAAGAATACCACTTGCTATGGTACGGCAATCCCGACAAGAATGTTTACGGCATTGTTCAGTTCTTTGATTTCATTGAGAAACAACGATATAAAATTCAATACCGAGTTCTTTACAGTCGCTATAGAGGACGCACCACCTGCCAAACCTGCAAAGGACTGCGTCTGCGTACAGAAGCGAATTACGTAAAAGTGAATGGGAAAACCATCACCGAGCTCTCCACCATGCCCATAGGTGATCTGTATGAATTTTTTAAGAAATTCAAGTTCAGTAACAAAAATGAAGAAAAAATTGCCCACCATATTCTCAACGAACTGCTCAATAGACTTACTTTCTTGATGGATGTGGGATTGCATTACCTCACTTTGCATCGTTCTGCCAGAACCTTATCCGGTGGCGAATCGCAACGTATCAACTTAGCCACCTCATTAGGGAGCAGTCTGGTGGGCTCTCTGTACATATTAGACGAGCCCAGCATCGGACTGCATACAAGAGATACTCATCGCCTTATACATGTATTGAAGCAACTTCGCGATTTAGGAAACACCGTTGTCGTAGTGGAACATGACGAGGATATCATCCGCAGTGCCGACTATATCATTGATATTGGCCCACAAGCAGGACGATTAGGCGGAGAGGTGGTCTTTTGCGGAACCTATCCCCAACTGCTCACATCAAACAACAGTCTGACCGCCGCATATATGCGAGGGATGGAACATCCGACAGCAGAAGGAAACTTGAGCATTCTCACCCCTCAACGACGCAGAAAATGGCGCAATTATGTGGAGATTATCGGAGCACGCGAACACAACCTAAAGAACATTGATGTGAAGATCCCTTTACAAATCCTCACTTTGGTAACAGGTGTTAGCGGGTCGGGAAAAAGCACCCTGATTAAAGATATCCTTTACGCGGGGTTACGCAAAAAAATGGATGAAACCACAGAACATACGGGGAAACACACAAGAATAGATGCCGATTTAAGCAAAATCTCCGAAGTGGTTATCGTGGATCAGAATCCCATTGGGAAGACCTCCCGATCAAATCCGGCCTTATACATCAAAGCGTATGACGATATACGAGAGCTTTTTGCTTTCCAACCTGTAGCCAAACAGCGGGGATACAAAGCAGGACACTTTTCTTTCAACACGGCTGGTGGAAGATGCGAAGAGTGTGAAGGAGAAGGCGTTATCCATGTTAGCATGCAATTTATGGCTGACATCACCTTGGTGTGCAACGAGTGT
The DNA here is from genome assembly GCA_016290715.1 of Bacteroidales bacterium. GTDB lineage: Bacteria > Bacteroidota > Bacteroidia > Bacteroidales > WCHB1-69 > UBA1756. The sequence goes on along the minus strand of JAEEUY010000014.1, from coordinate 10,907 downwards.
AACGGAAAACGATTCAAAAACGAAATATTGGAAATCAAAATAGATGATAAAAACATCAGTGATATTCTTGATATGACTATCAATCAAGCCATTGATTTCTTTTCCAGTCTCTCCCACGATAATAAAGCGGCACAAAATATCGTTACCAAACTGAAGTATCTGCAAGATGTCGGATTAGGATACCTGAAAATGGGACAATCCTCCCAAACTCTTTCAGGGGGGGAATCACAACGTGTAAAATTAGCCTCCTACCTCGCTCAAAGCAACCAGAAACAGAACATACTCTTCATTTTCGACGAACCGACCACCGGCTTGCATTTCCACGACATCAGCAAACTGTACAGCGCCTTCAACAAACTCATAGAACAGGGGCATTCCATCGTTGTCATAGAACACAATCCGGAACTAATCAAATGCGCTGACTGGATTATTGATTTAGGACCGGAAGGAGGTAACAAAGGAGGAGAAATTGTTTGCCAAGGCCCCCCCGAAGAGATTGTCAGACACAAGAAATCATACACCGGACAAATGCTATCCCAAAAAATACAATAATCACTCTATCATACCCATTATCAAATAACCCTGAATTAATTTTTCATATTATGCTTACAGTATATTGCGAAAACGATCAAACCACACATCAATACGAATACGGTATTTCATTACTTGAAATAGCTGAAAGAGAGAATTTCACATTAAAATACCCTATTTTAGGGGCTTTGGTAAACCATAAAGTACGCGCGGCCAACTTCCGTATTCACAAACCGTGCAACATCCGTTTCTTTGATATCACTTCCGACTATGGCAATGACATGTTCAAACGTTCGCTGTTTTTCTTGTTATTCAAAGCCGTAAGCGATTTATATCCTCAAGCGAAACTCCGCATCCTGCACTCCATTTCGGGAGGCAAATATTGTGGCCTCACAGGATTAAACCAACCCATAACACAAGAAATAGTGGACGAACTTAAAGCCCGGATGGACGAACTCATAGAACAAGACATCCCATTTGAAAGATTGGAGTTACCCACCGCCGAAGCCCTGCAAATGTACGCAGACCACGGATTAACCGAAAAAGCCAATCTTTTCAAATACAGAAAACGCTTATTTACAAGCATCTACAAATTAGATGATAAAATCAACTACTATTATGGATTTTTAGTACCCTCCACCAAATACCTCAAACCATACGGTTTGGAGATGTATGAAAGCGGATTATTGCTTAAAATCCCTTCCCGTCATCATCCGGAAACAATTGGCCCCACCCGTCAGTTACCCAAATTGTTTGCCGTGTATAAAGAATACAAAAATTGGGCAATACAAATCGGCGTTCCTTACGTAATGGATTTAAATGACAAAACTTTCAATGGGGAAATTGGCGATGTCATCCGCTTAACGGAGGCTTTTCAGGAAAAGAAATTCATTCAGATAGCCGAAGACATCCACCAACACCAAGGCATCAAAATGGTTTTAATCAGCGGTCCTTCCAGTTCGGGCAAAACCACCACCTGCAAGCGTATTTCAGTGCAATTAGCTCTTTTGGGGTATCATCCGGTACAAATTTCGGTGGATGACTTCTTTGTGGAACGCGATGAAACACCCAAAGATGCCAATGGAGAATTTGATTTTGAGTCCATTGATGCCATTGATTTGAAACTATTTAACGAGACATTGAGTAGTATTATGGAAGGCAAAGAAGTGGCACTCCCCACCTTCGATTTCAGTACCGGCCATAAGGTGTGGAATGAGAAAAAAACAGTGAAAATGAGCGACAATGCCATTCTGATTATTGAAGGCATACATTGTTTGAACCCAAAACTCACCGACTCCATTCCCGATGAGGTAAAATACAAGATCTTTGTTTCGGCACTCACTTCCATCTCCATTGACTCTCAAAACCCCATTCCGACCACAGATAACAGATTGATACGCAGAATTGTGCGTGATCATAAATACCGTGGTTATACTGCACTGGAAACCTTACGTCGCTGGCACAGTGTCCGCAATGGAGAAAACAGGAACATCTTTCCTTTCCAAGAAAACGCCGATGTAATGGTTAATACAGCACTCATCTACGAGATGGGGATTCTCAAGCCATACGCTGTCCCCGTCTTAAGCGAAGTTCCTGAAACCGAGCCCGAATACGCTGAAGCCTGCCGCTTACTGAAATTCCTATCCTATTTCAAATCTATTTCAGAAAAAAATATTCCAGGCACTTCCATTCTTCGTGAATTTGTTGGGGGCAGTCAATTTCATTATTAATCGCCAACCATGAACAACTATCAGGAAATTCTTGACCTCATTGCACAGAAGCAAGCAGATGAAATCATTACCGTGTTAGGGCCTACAGCAACGGGGAAAACGCGATTGGCAGTTCGTTTGGCAAAAGACCTTGACGGAGAAATCATCAGTGCGGATTCGCGGCAGGTGTATCGGAAAATGGACATCGGCACAGGAAAAGACCTGTCAGATTACACTATAAACCAACAAACGATACCCTATCATTTGATTGACATTGCAGAACCTGGCACAGAGTACAATGTAGCTCAATACCAACAAGCTGCCTATCAAGCGATTGATAGCATACGCGCACGCCATAAAGAAGTGATTTTGTGCGGAGGGAGTGGGATGTACATCGAATCGCTTCTCAATGGGTTCCGGCTCTCCCCTATCACTCGGGACGAGAAACTGTATGCCGAACTCAACGCCAAAAGCGACGAAGAACTAATCCAGTTGCTACAAAGCTTTCGTACACTCCACAACCACACCGACACTTGCGAACGCCGCCGGCTGATAAAAGCAGTAGAAATCGAATACTACTACCAACAACATCCCGAATGGAAAGACCTCACCCGAAAAGTGCCCTCATTGATTATCGGGTTGACAGGCAATCGGGATTTTATCCGCAAAAAAATCACCCAACGCCTTCAAGAACGGTTACAATCAGGCATGATTGAAGAAGTGGAACAACTTATCAAACAAGGGGTTAACACAGAACAACTGCTACGCTACGGACTTGAATACAAATACCTCACACGCTACATTTCAGGACAAATTGATCGTGACACCATGTTTGAGAAACTGGAAATTGCCATCCACCAGTTCTCCAAACGGCAAATGACATGGTTTCGTGGAATGGAACGCCGCGGTTTTACCATCCATTGGATAGATATAAAGAATCTATAATTTATTTCAAATGAACGAGTTAATTCTCATTAGTGCGCTCATTTTCATCTATGGGACAATCCTCTTGAGCTATCGTCTATTTGGGAAATCAGGATTGTATTGCATGTCGGTATTAGCCACCATATTAGCGAATATTGAAGTGGTTATTCTCATCCGTGCCTTTGGCATTGAGCAAACATTGGGCAATGTTCTTTTTGCCTCCACCTTTCTTATCACGGATATCCTTTCCGAATGTGAAGGTCGGAAATCAGCCAACAAAGCCGTTCTGTTAGGCATTTTCTCCGCTATTTTCTTTCTGATTCTAACACAAGCTGGGGCTTATACGAAGCAAGCGAAAATGACACCATGCAAGAAGCTGCCATACAACTTTTCTCCTATACTTCCCGCATCATCTTTGCTTCTCTCATCGCTTACATCATCAGTCAATTTTTCGATATATGGCTGTATCATACATGGTGGAAATTTACAGAAACAAAATCCGGATCTCACCAAAAATTCCTATGGCTGCGTAACAATGGCTCCACTCTCATCAGTCAATTCGTCAACACCCTTATCTTTACTTTTCTTGCTTTCGCAGGCACCTACCCATTGCCAATCGTATTGAATATTTTTATTTCAAGCTATTTGATATATGCCGTAGCAGGCCTCCTTGACACGCCCATTGTATATTTGGCGAGAAAGAGCAAATCCAATCATCAGGAGTTGCTTCATGACTAAAGCGGTTAATGAGGGGAAGCGAAAAACACAATAATGTTATGGATTTGGTCAATTCACAAAGTGAAAACACCCCAATTTTCATAATAAAACATTAAGTAGCTGATAATCTTTTATTTAAATTCATTTTTATTGTATTCAAAAAAATATTATCTTTGCAGCCCCCAAAAAGTCGCATGAAAAAGTGTGCGAATAAAGAAAAAACTCACACAAAAAAGTGTGAAAATGAATTAAAAAGTCATCTGAAAAAGTGCAAGAAAAGGGCTAAAGCAAACAAAAACAATGACTATGTATAAACGAAAAATAGAGAAGATTCTAAACCAATGGAAAAGCAAGAAGGGACACAAACCAATGGTGATAAAGGGATGTCGCCAATGCGGAAAGACCAGCTCTGCAGTAGATTTTGCCAACAGGAACTATAGAAATGTTGTCTATCTGGACTTCCACGAACACAAAGAATACAAGTCATTCTTTGCCGGTGCCCTTGACGTGGACACATTGACGCTGTCCATCTCAGCAGGCATACGAGGGGCACGGTTCGTAGCGGGCGAAACCTGTCTGGTACTTGACGAGATACAGGAATGCCCCAATGCTCGCGCATCGTTGAAGTTCTTCAAGCTCGATGGTCGCTATGATGTCATTTGCACTGGCTCTCTGCTGGGAGTCAATGGCTATCGCACCAAGGAGGAACAAGAAGAGGAGGACAAAGCTTCAATTCCCGTGGGATTTGAACAAGTTGTCACGATGTATCCTATGGACTTTGAGGAGTGGCTGTGGGCTAACGGCATTGAACAACAGCACATCAACTATCTGCGTAACTGTCTGGAGAAAGAATCGCCAGTCAATGAGGGCATTCACCAGAGAATGTGCGAATTGTTGTTACGCTATATAGTAGTGGGCGGGATGCCTGAGGCTGTCAGCACTTTTCTTGAAACCAATAATATGAACGATGTGTTGGATGTGCAACACAGCATTATCGAAACCTATAAGGCAGACATGCTGAAGTATGCCCGTCAGGAGGACAAGCCCCGCATACGGGAATGCTTTGAATCCATACCATCGCAGTTGGCCAAGGAGAATAAGAAGTTTCAGTATTCTGTGATACGCAAAGGGGGACGTTCAAGTCAGTATGCCGGAAGTCTGCAATGGATTGAGGATGCCGGCATTATACAGCGTTGCCACAATATCAAAATCACTGAATTGCCTCTCGACGGCAATGCTATCCCCGATATCTTTAAAGTCTATATGACGGATATTGGTCTGTTGATCAGTATGTTGGAAGAGGGTACGGCTTGGAGTATCTTGCAAGGGAACCTTTTGGGCTACAAAGGTGCTATTTTTGAGAACCTTGCAGCTGACATCCTGTGCAAAATGGGACGCAAACTCTACTATTTCCAGAAAGATAGTGGTTTGGAACTTGATTTTCTTATTCGTTACAAAGGAGAATGCTGCCCGTTGGAATGCAAAGCACGCTCCGGAAATGCAAAGTCGATGCAAACCGTACTCAAGCATCCTGAACATTATCACATTATGCAAGCATTGAAATTCGGCAGTTATAATGTCGGTCGCAACGGACAGCTGTTGACGTTGCCATTCTATATGATGTTTCTTTTGACAGAAGTATAATAGGGTTATGTGTCCCAAGATTGATGAAAGGACAAATAACCATAGCATAAATCCCGCGACCAACTTTACCAAATGCGCGTGGATGATAATGACTTTCTGTTGCAGGCGGAAGAGATACGAGTATGAGGTATGTTACAGAAAAAAATTCCAAAATTTGTTGTATTTTTGCCACATTAATCTGTATTTATTAGGATTATTTAAGCGGACGAAATTATAATTTATGAAACAATTAATATTAACCATTTCGTTTTTTGTCCTGATTGCCTTATGCCACGCTCAGGATATTATTGTTACTTCGGATGCTCAAAAAATTGAAGCAAAAATTCTGGAAGTTTCTGAATCAAATGTAAAATATAAGGAAATAGACAATTTGGAAGGTCCCACTTTTGTATTATCCACTCAAAAAATCATCTCTATTATTTATGCCAATGGTAAAGTTTCCCTTTTCCATGAATCGTCAACAATAGAGAATAATAATCAGGTTACTGAAACATATCCTAATTTCCTCACACGCTTGGGAGAAAATTACACGTACCAAGGTCGTGTGATGAACAGAAATGTTTATGCCAATTTTTTGAGTAACAACTGTCCAAGTGCCTATGAGATCTACCATAAGGGACATATTATCGCCTATTCGGGAATGCTGCTCTTGTCTGCTGCCATAGGCATGGAAATCGGAACGCTTATTGGAGGAGCAATTACAAGAAACTTTTCTTCTTCAATGCCTTGGATATATTGTGCCCTTGGGTGCACTATTGCCAGTATACCTCTATTTATCGTTGGATACAACAAAATGCACAAAAGTGTAGATATTTTCAATGAACAATGCATCCAAAGTGCCAATCGCACACAAAGTTACTGGAGTATTGGTGCAAGTGGAAATGGAGTTGGATTGGTATTGAACTTCTGATATTATTCCAAATAATCGGCATACTTTTTGCCACGTAGCCGCCCGCACTTTCAGCAAGTTCCACGAGGAACCTTCCCTAAAATGTGAATGCATTGGGCATCGTGCAAGCCAGTTGCGGTGGTGGTATTTTTGCAGTAGTTGAGTCTTTCGGAGTTACAGTTTCCCCGGAAACATACTTTTATATGCAATGATTACATTATGAAGCGGGATAATTCCGATTTTTTTGTATATTTGCCCGTTGTTGCCATTGCGACAATAACACGTTGTTTTTTACGTTTAAAACTATTGTGAATAATTAATAACCAATAATATATTAACATGAGTGAATTTGATGAAATAAAAGTAGAACCCACCACGGAGTCGGTTCCTACCAATGAAAATTGCGAATGTAACGCAAATTCGTCCCAACCTGCAGCAGAGAAAAAAAGTTGCAAATGCAAATGCGGATTGATCATCCAATGTATTTTAGCAGTCGCCGTTATCGTTTTATTTATTCTACATTTTTGCGGTATTGGCTATGGAAGCTGTAAAAAAAGTGCTGCCCCCGAGACTTTCGTCCCCACGGTGGTGAATGCGGAACCCGGCGATGGCAGCGTTTTATATGTTGATTTGGATTCCATCAACGAAAAATACATTTACATTAAAGATAAAAAAGCGGAATTGGAAGCAGAAATGCAGAAGCAAGAGGCAGCTTTCAAGCAACGTCAGGACGCTTTCCAAAAGAAGTATCAGCAATTCCAACAGAATTTGCAGTCGGGTGTGCTCACAGAAGTCCAAGTTCAAAATACACAAACCCAACTTCAGGCAGAATACGAAAAGATGGAAAACGACTACAATACCGTCATCAACAAACTTACGGAAACACAAGTGGCCGTAAATAAAGCCATGCTTGATTCGCTTTACGCTGCCGCTGCCCGGGTTAATCAAGAATATAACTCTTCCTATATCCTTACATTCCAAAAAGACATGCCGCTGCTGATCTACACCGACAAGACCAAAGACATTACAGAGCAGGTTTTATTTGAAATGAACAAATCATTTAAAGAACTCAAAAAGTAATATTCGGTCATGAATTTGCGGATTTTTTTGTTCAATATTGCTGCTTTTTGCATTCTCTTTTCGGCTTGTTCCCATTCGAATAAGAAATCGAAAATCAGTCCTTTGGATACAATGTCCGGACGAGTAGTGGAGACCATGTACCCCGACAGTATGCCTCGGGATGTGTATTATTATCGTATCGACAGCGAAGGACATCTCACCAATGAGAAATATTATGAAGCCCACTACTATGATAACAAAAAGATATATATGGAAGGTGCAAGCGCTGATAACCAGCGAGATGGCGTGTGGAAAGCCTACTTTGAAAATGGAAAGCTTCAAGCGGTGGCCACCTATCGGAAAGGCATTCAGATTGGGGATGAGAAAGTATATTACGAAAATGGACATTTGATGTATCAAGGGCAATATGAGAACGGCATCTGCTGTGGCACATGGAAATTCTACAATGAATCGGGAAAACTAAAGAATCAAAAAAAGGTTGATGACACAACTTATATGTGTGGAACATGCCCCAAATGCCTCAGCATTAAAGGAAAAGAAGCAAAGATAAGAAGCATAAACGCAGCAACAAAAGAAGAATTTAAATCAAACTAAATAATATCAATTAAAAATAAAACTATGGAATTACCATTTGCAGAATCTTGGAAAATTAAGATGGTGGAACCCATCAAAAAAAGCACACGTGCAGAACGTGAAAAATGGCTTGCAGAAGCCCATCAGAATGTTTTCATGCTCAAAAGCGACTATGTTTATATTGACTTGTTAACCGATTCAGGCACTGGTGCCCAAAGCGACCGTCAATGGGCAGCCATGATGATGGGTGATGAAAGCTACGGCGGAGCCCGTTCTTTCTATCACATGAAAGATACCATTACCGAATTAACTGGTTTTGAATATGTCATCCCCACTCATCAAGGACGTGCTGCGGAAAATGTTCTATTCTCTTATCTGGTAAAACCCGGAATGGTGGTTCCTGGTAATGCTCACTTTGATACGACCAAAGGACACATCGAAAGTCGTAAAGCCATGGCTATAGATGTTACTGTTCCTGAAGCTTACGACACCCAGCTGGAGGTCCCATTCAAAGGCAATGTAAGTCTGGAAAAACTTGAAAAAGTGCTCAAGGAAAACCAAGGGAATGTGCCATTTATGGTTCTCACAGTAACCAATAATACCGTGGGCGGACAACCCGTAAGCATGCAAAACATTCGTGAAACCTGCGAACTTTGCCATAAATATGGCGTTCCTGTCAATATCGACAGCGCCCGTTTCATTGAAAATTGCTATTTCATTAAAACCCGTGAAAAAGGCTATGCCGACAAAACCTTACGTGAAATAGCCCTTGAAATGTTCAGTTACGCTGACTCCATGACCATGTCAGCCAAAAAAGACGGTTTAGTAAATATGGGCGGTTTCATCGCCACAAACAAAAAAGATTGGTACGAAGGCGCCAAATTGTTCTGCATTCCTTTTGAAGGATTCTTGACATACGGTGGCATGAACGGACGTGATATGGACGCTTTGGCAGTGGGCTTGAAAGAGAATATTGAATTCGACATGGTGGAAACACGTATCAAACAAGTTCACTATCTTGCCGCCAAACTGGATGAATATGGTATCCCCTACCAACGTCCTGCTGGCGGACACGCCATTTTTGTGGATGCCGACAAAGTGTTGACACAAATCCCTAAAGAGGAGTTCCCCGCCCAGACATTGACCTGCGAGCTTTATCTGGAAGCCGGTATCCGCGCCTGCGAAATCGGTTATGTTTTGGCCGACCGCGACCCCGTTACCCGTGAAAACCGTTTCGGCGGCAACGACTTCGTTCGTCTTTGCATTCCACGCCGTGTTTATACCAACAACCACATGGACGTGATTGCCGCTGCATTGAAAAATGTTTACGACCGTCGCCAAAGCATCAAACGTGGTCTGGAAATCACTTGGGAAGCGGAGTTGATGCGCCACTTCACCTGTCAATTTAAACGTCTTGGCTAATCATTCAATATGCTAATTGTTGGAAACGTTTTAGTATCCGATGAACTAATTAAGAATTGTTTCTGCTGCGATTTGTCCCAGTGTGGCGGAATGTGCTGCATTGAAGGAGACGCGGGTGCCCCTGTCGCTCCTGAAGAAATTGCAGAATTGGAAGACAATTACCCTATTTTTAAGAAATATATGACTGCTGAAGGTGCCCGTTCCGTGGATGAGAACGGCACCTTCGATTATGATATGACTGGCGAATTTGTTACCCCTCTTATTAATGGAGAAGCATGCGCCTATGTTTATTATGAAGATAATATTGCCAAATGCGCCATTGAAAAGGCCTTTTTAAATGGAGAAATTGATTTCCGGAAGCCCATATCCTGCCACTTATACCCTATCAGAATCAAGCAGTTGCCTGATTATGAAGCATTAAACTACCACAGATGGTTTGTTTGCGAAGAAGCTTGCGAAAAGGGAGAACAGCTGCAATTACCCGTTTATCAATTTCTAAAAGAACCTCTTATTCGCAAATATGGAGAAGAATGGTATAAAAAACTGGAAGAAGAGGTCAAAAACTTGAAAGAGAAATAATTTATTGATTATCAATATTATGTACGGGAATACACAGAAGAAATCAAAAGTAAAAAGTAGTTCTAAAAAACTGCAACGATCAAAACTAATCGTTCCTTTTTGGTGCCTCTATTTCACAATGATACTCATTATTGTGGGTGTTTTTGTTTTGATTGCCCGTACCATCCCTACCGTTGAACAATTAGAAAAAGATATTCAACAAAACCAGTTGGCAACTATCGTCTATGCTTCCGATGGCACAGAATTGGGAAGATATTTCTATGAGAATCGCTCCAACTGCCGCTACGCCGATCTTTCTGAAAACATACTAAACGCTTTGATAGCAACAGAAGATGCCCGTTTCTACAGACATGCCGGTATCGATTTCCGCGCTTTGGGCCGTGTGGCTGTTGGCGTGGTTACCGATCTGAAAAATGGTGGAGGAAGTACCATCACCCAACAATTAGCCAAAAACCTGTATGGTCGTAAAGCGGATGAGAATCTTGTCCTTTCAAAACTAAAAGAGTGGATTGTAGCTGTAAAACTTGAAAAAGAATATTCAAAAGACGAAATCATCACCCTGTACCTCAATACGGTGGATTTTTCACATCAGGCAATGGGAATTGAGACCGCTGCACAACGCTATTTTTCCACCACCCCTAAAGACTTGACAGTTGAACAATCAGCACTTTTGATTGGTATGCTGAAAGCTCCCGGAAACTATAATCCCCTTGTGCATCCCGAAGCCGCTACCAATCGGCGGAACGTAGTCATCAACCAAATGCAAAAATACAGTTACATTACCCGAGCACAAGCTGACTCCATTTGCGAAATCCCTATTGATATGTCAAACTACACCC
>JAEEUY010000162.1 GCA_016290715.1 Bacteroidales bacterium | reverse complement strand
TAATCAACTCATTATGATAATCTGGTGGAAGAATAACGGCAGCGGCCACCACTGGTCCGGCCAAACATCCTCTACCGGCTTCGTCGCACCCGCATTCAACAATATCTTCTCTCTCTGAATATCTTAATTTCAACATCTCCCCATAGTTTTCTAAACAACAGAAGCCCCCACAATTTGCATCGCCGTCCTCAATCCGTCAATGGCGGCACTTGTAATTCCTCCGGCATAACCTGCCCCTTCCCCTACAGGATAAATACCAGCGACATTACTCTCTCTATTTTCATCCCGCAAAATGCGAACGGGTGAAGAAGAGCGTGTTTCTACCCCTGTTAAAACCGCATCTGGAGCAGCAAAACCACGCATTTTTCTATCTATCAATGGAATAGCCTCTTTCAAAGAGTTTACGACAAATGGGGGCAAACAACGATTGAAATCACAAAAAACAATACCATGCGGATAGGAAGGACGTATGCTCCTTTCCTGTTTAGCCACTTTCCCTTGCAAAAACTCTTTTACCAAATTGGCGGGAGCCTGATAATTCTTTCCCACCTGATAAGCCAAACGCTCATATTTTTCTTGAAACGACAAGCCATCTAACGGGGAACCATGATAAAAATCATCGGGTTCAATGCCAACAAGCAACGCACTATTGGCATTCTCCTTATCCCTATTTTTTTCACTCATGCCATTGGTAACAATGGTTTCCGATTCCGAAGCAGAAGCCATGACCGTTCCGCCAGGGCACATGCAAAAGGTATATACCCCCCTTCCCGAGGGCAAATGCACGGCCGCTTTATACGTCGCCGGCGGCAAGTATTTCGCAAACTTACCATATTGCATTTGGTTGATCTCGCGCTGCAAATGCTCTATCCTAACCCCCATCGAAAAGCCTTTCGGTTCCATGTGAACACCCTTCGCATACAACATCTGAATGGTATCGCGCGCCGAATGTCCCAAACATAACAGAAGATACTGTGTCGTAAAAATTTGCTGTTGATTGGTAATTGCGGTTATGGCATCCCCATCTATTTTATAATCAATAAATTGTGTATCAAAAAGCACTTCCCCGCCTAAAGAAATAATCTCCAAACGTATATTCTTAACCACTTTTTCCAGATAATCCGTTCCCACGTGCGGCTGACTGCAGTACAAAACATCTTCCAAAGCCCCGTGCTTATAAAATTCTTCCAACACATACCCAATCAATGGATTATGGAGATTGGTTGTCAATTTCCCATCCGAAAACGTGCCGGCACCTCCCTCCCCATATTGTATATTGCAATTGGGCGACAACCTTTTATTTTTCAAAAAGTCATCCACTTTTTGCTTCCGTTCATCAATAGCGCTCCCCCGTTCTAAAACGATAGGCTTTGCGCCACAACGTGCAAGGTAGAGAGCAGCAAACATGCCTGCGGGACCGAAACCCACCACGACAGGACGATAAGAGAATCCCCACATAGGGTATTTCATCGGTTGCGGAGACTCAAAAAGAGAAACGAACTCCTTTTCCAACAATCCCGGAATATCGTTTTTCAATTCAAGACAGACACTGTAATCGTAAACAACGGCACTTTTTTTCCGCGCATCAACAGACTGACGAAGAATTTTAAAATCCGCCACCGCTGCTGAAGGAATCGCATATTGCTTCAACACCCAATCTTTCAGTTGATGGATAGGAGAAGTAACAGGGACAACAATATGTGAAATCTTAATCTTCACGAAACAAATTTTTTACGATCCAATAGGCGCTGGCAAAAGCAAAGAAAAGATTATACCCGCCACAAACGCCGTCAATATCAAGCAATTCCCCACCCACATACAAATGAGGATACCGTTTTAGCTGCAAAAATTCATCCACTTCCCCCACATCAATGCCACCGTGGGCCACTTGGGCAGCCGGCAAATCATAGGTGCCCTCAATGCGCCATTGCAAAGCCCGCGGGTCGAAAGGAGATTGCGCATACAGTTTGCATAATTTGGGATGCAATATTCCTGAAAAATCCTGATATTTGCGAAGATAATCGGAAATATCCAAATCTTCATCGTACAAAAAGTTCAACGAAAGCGTACAATTAACCGGACTCTTCAACCGATTATAATGCGCCGATGCATTCATCACTACAATTCCAGAAATGCCCTCTTCTTTAAACGTAACCTCCCCCCTTTCCTGAAAAATAATTCTATTTTGCTGATAAAGAGAAACTTCTGCTTTTGCCCTGCAACCATGCAAGTACTTAGGATATTGTATCAGTTTAAAACCGACAAGAGAGGGTTTAAAAGGATGGAAATGAATATCCAATGGATTCAAAAAAGAGGCAAAATTTTGAGATTGTCGGGCTATGCCAGCAGGAGAACCCACCATCAATAAAACCTGATCAAAAAGGGTGGGGAAATCATTGATCTGCCACTGCTGTTTTTCCCTTGTGAGCGACTTAACTTCGTAATCTGTAATAATTTGTACATTTTTTGAAAGATTTTTCAACAACACATCCACCACCGTCGTAGAGAAAAAAGTAGCAGGATATACGCGATGCTCCTCATCAGAACGCATCATTAACCCCATATTCTCAAATTCAGAATAAAGCGTTTGAAAGTCTGTCTGGCGCAAAAAATCCGACATAAACTCGGGATGATTATAGCATTCCGGGCCAATATGCTCGTTCAAGATATTGGCACGCCCTCCCCCTGAAGCACGCAACTTTGCAGCAATGTTTTTGGACTTTTCAAAAACAACCACCGACAAATCTGAATGTTTCGACAACTGAGCCGCAGCAAATAATCCTGATGCACCCGCACCTAAAATCGCAATTCTCTTCATTCGTTGCAAAAGTACAAATAATTGTGGTTGTTTTCCCCCTATTTTATTCACATTATTACGTGAAAAAAAATTAATAATCCACTAAAAAAACATTAAAAATGATGGTAACTTTGCAAGTTATTAAATTATAGAATAATATGAAAAATTCATCCCGTTTTTTAACCTTATTCATCGCCCTTTCACTGATTTTTTCGGCTTGTGTAACCAAACAAAAATATTTGGAATTGGATAAAAAATACAACGAATGTATTGATGATAAACAATTTATCAGTAATGAACTCACCGATACCCAAAACAAAAACAAAGATCTAAACAAAGAGGTTACCCAATGCAAGGAAAAAATTGACCAACTGAAAAAAGACACCCTTAATCTTTCCCATAAATTGGCCCAATCGGAAAGAGATTATGCGAAGATGAAAAATGACTACGATAATTTGGTTAAAGATGTTACTAAATTATCACAAGCCAACAACGCTACAATTGATGCGTTGTCAGGAGATCTGTTCAGCATGGAATCCCAATTATCTGCCAAAGAAATTGAGTTGAACCAATTAGAAGAACAACTTACCAAACAAGCCAAAGAACTTCAAGAAAAAGAGGATTCTTTAAGTAAATATGCAACCAATTTAGCCGAATTGCAAAAAATTTTAGATCAAAAGGATAAAGAAGTCCGCAATCTGAAAGAAAAAGTCAGCAACGCTTTAAAGAGCTTTGAAGGCAGTGGCTTGGTAGTAGAGCAACGCAATGGGAAAGTGTATGTGTCTATGGATGAAAAACTCCTATTCGCTTCTGGAAGCTGGACCGTACAAGGCACCGGAAAAGAAGCCATCAAAGAGTTGGCGAAAGTGTTAGAAGCAGATAAAACCATCAATGTACTCATTGAAGGCCACACGGATAATGTTCCTTATAAAGGAAATGGACAAATAAAAGACAATTGGGATTTAAGCGTAATGCGTGCAACGTCTGTAGTAAAACTGCTATTATCTTATGGAGATATTCTTCCGCAAAACATATCTGCTTCTGGAAGAAGCGAATACGCGCCAATAGATACAGAAAATACATCTGCCGCCAGAGCGAAAAACCGTCGCACCGAGATCATTCTCACTCCCCAATTAGATGAACTTTTCCAAATCATTGACAACAACTAACCATGTCGTTTTCGGAAATTCTCTTACACTGGTTTGAGGAGAACCAGCGTGATTTGCCTTGGCGTCATACGCGCGATCCCTATAAAATCTGGGTTTCCGAAATAATCTTACAGCAAACGCGGGTGGTGCAAGGGATGGAATATTATTTCCGGTTTATCGAAAAGTTCCCCGATGTTCGTACACTTGCCCAAGCTGATGAGGAGGAAGTGCTTAAAATCTGGCAAGGATTAGGATACTACTCCCGTGCGCGCAACATGCATACAGCCGCACAACAAATCATACAAAGGCACAAAGGCATTTTTCCCAAGAAATATACTGATATTAAAGCGCTTAAGGGAGTGGGAGATTACACTGCGGCCGCCATTGCCTCCATCGCTTTTCAGTTACCTTACCCCGCT
>JAEEUY010000161.1 GCA_016290715.1 Bacteroidales bacterium | reverse complement strand
CACCTATGATGAAAGCAAACTAATTAAACATTAGCGAAAAATGAAAATGAAGAAAATATTTATGCTCGTTGTGCTCATCTGCTTTGCAGGAGCAATGATGGCGCAAAGTTCAAAAACTCCTGTTACGGGTCCGGAAATCCAGTTCGACAAGACTACGATGGATTTTGGGACTCTGAATATCGGGGATGTGAAAGTGGATACTTTCACTTTCACCAATGTGGGGAAAAAGCCTTTGATTTTGGATAATGTGGTTTCAAATTGTGATTGCACGGTATTGGACTGGTCGCGTAAGCCTGTAATGCCAGGGAAAAAGGGAACGATTACGGCGACTTATACGGCTAAAAATTCGGGTCTGATCAACAAGTGGGTTACGGTAATATCGAATGCGGAGACAGACCGTGTGATTTTGAAACTACGTGGAAAGGTTAATTAGAAAGCGAATGGGGTGGTTAGCTACTCCATTCACTATCCTATAAATTCACAAGGGGTCGTTTGGTTTTGACAGCGTGTATGTGGATTTGTAAGCACGTCGGAGGTTGTGAGACGGTTCCGTTAAAAACTAACTCTCTTAGCCAATAAATGGCAACAACTATGCATTCGCCGCTTAATAGCTGCGATTCCTGAAGCGTTGACAAGGTCATCAGCATCGGGTGCTTCCCCAGCAGCCTCGCCGTCCGGCGGCTGGCAAGAAGTATCATAAAGGGATGGATAGCGAGTATAGGCTTCGCTATATGAGCGAAATTTCAGAAGATACGCGGTGAGTTGGTCCGTCCCGTACCTGCTCATTGCCGACAACCAAACGGTGACTAAACGTGTAGAAAGCACTTTTGCAGCAAGTTTGGACGCGGGTTCGACTCCCGCCGGCTCCACTTGAAAAGGGAACATAGCTTCCCAAAACCAACAAAAGACACTGATAATCAGAAGATTGTCGGTGTCTTTTTTGTGTTTTTGTTTTTGTCCTGTTTTGGTCTCGTGAAAACCTTTGTTCATAGCAGAAAATCAAAATGAGATTTTATTGGACTGAATCGTAAAAAGATTTTTTTAATGGTGTTTTAATATTAAAAAAGTTGTACCTTTGCCGCGTTAAATACTGCGAAACGGATTTATCTTTTTCAAAGTGTCATTTATTCTTAAATTGTCTAATCCAAAAGAAATTCTAATGGAAAAGAGAATAGGAACCATTCTAATCGTTATTTCCGATCGGGAGGTAGTTGCAAAGGTTAACCAATTACTTTCAGAAAGTGCATTGCTCATATTGGCAAGACAAGGGTTGCCGATGCGGGAATATGGTTTGCATTTTATTTCCTTGATTATTGAAGGCACCACGGATGATATCAGTGCGCTGACAGGGAAATTGGGGCGTATTGCCGGCGTTGAGGCGAAATCGCAGCTTGCAAAAATTAAAATCGTCTGATATTCAAAAAAATATAAACTTAAAAACATGGATACAAGTAAAAAATTCAAGAACTTTATTGATAAAGAGAAACTTTATCACTTAATTGAAGGGAATGCCCCCACGCAGACGGAGTTATCAAATATTCTTGATAAGGCTTTGAAGTTAAAAGGGTTGGATTTGGAAGATGTGGCTGCGTTGTTGCGTACAACCGACCATGACCAAATTTACCAAATCATGGAAACGGCCAAAAAAGTAAAACAGGAGATTTATGGCAAACGCCTTGTGTTGTTCGCCCCCATCTATACTGGCAACCGTTGTGTGAATAATTGTGTTTATTGTAGTTTCCGTAGAGATAACAAATTGATCAAACGGAAAATATTAAATATGGATGAAATTGCCACTGAAGTGAAAACCTTATTGCGTGATGGTCATAAGCGTGTTCTTTTGATTTGTGGCGAAACCCCTGCCAATGACATTAATTATATTTGTGAGGCTATTCGTACAACGTATGCCGTTCGTGAGAATGGACAGTATGTGCGTCGTATCAATGTGGAATTGGCTCCGATGTCTATTGAGGATTTTCGCAAACTGAAAGCGGAGAAAATCGGCACCTACGTTTGTTTCCAAGAGACTTATGATCCTGATTTGTACAAGGAGTATCATCCGGCAGGAACCCCCAAAGCGGATTATGAGAACAGATTGCTGGTGATGGACCGTGCCATGGAAGGCGGTATTGATGATGTGGGCTTGGGTGTGTTGTTCGGTCTGGCTGATTATCGTTTTGAAATATTGGCCTTGATGGAGCATGCACATCATTTGGAAGAGGCGTTTGGCTGTGGCCCTCATACTATCAGCTTCCCGCGTATTGAACCTGCCGAAGGGGCACCGCTTCCAGAGCATATCCCTCACAAGGTCAGCGATGATGATTTCAAGAAAATTATTGCCATTATCCGTATTGCTTTGCCTTATACGGGCATTATCCTCAGTACGCGTGAAAATGACGATATGCGTACGGAACTTTTCAATTTCGGCATTAGTCAGATTTCTGCCGGTTCGCGTACCAATCCGGGCGCCTATGCCCAAGAAGAGGAGCATACGGGCAGTCAGTTCCAGTTGGGCGACCACCGTTCATTAGACGAAGTGGTCGCTTCCATGGTCGATAGCGGTTATGTGCCTTCATTCTGTACGGGTTGCTACCGAAAAGGTCGTGTGGGACACGATTTCATGGACTTGGCCAAACCGGGTCTGATCAAACAATACTGCTTACCCAATGCCTTGTTTACTTTTAGAGAGTATCTGAATGACTTTGCAAGTGCTGAAACAAAGAAGAAAGGAATCGCTTTGATAGATAAAATGGTAGAAGAAGTGGATAATGAGACGTTAAAGAAAACTATTAAAGAGAATTTGTCAAAAATTGAT
>JAEEUY010000160.1 GCA_016290715.1 Bacteroidales bacterium | reverse complement strand
GCGGGGTAGCTCAGTTGGTTAGAGCGTCGGATTCATAACCCGGAGGTCTCGAGTTCAACTCTCGATCCCGCCACAAAAAATAAAAGACTGAAATTATTGTAAGTCAATAGTTTCAGTCTTTTTGTATTTATGATTAAAATCGTTGGACTATTTATTGGGTTTAATACCTACCACTGCGCGTTCCAAATGGTTCCAATTTTTCTTATCACACACCAACTCGTCAATGTTTAGCCAGAGTTCTGAATATTTGCCTCTTTTGCCCCAGTCGAAATGGAAAAAACCTGTTTGGGTATTGTATCCGTCGCAAATAAAGGCATGCCCTCCCTGATTATAATTTTTGGATGCAAAAGAAATGGCACCGTAGAGGATAGGTCGGTTATTCATTAAATCTTGAATGAGAATCTCTTTCCATTTTTTTGTGGAGAAACTGGAACGCAGTTTGCGTTCAGCTGTGGGTGCATAGCCGAAAACATCCACCAAAGCATCGCGGGCATTGGCGGGCCATGCAAATGATTCGCAAGTGTTGCTATAACAATAGTTTACTTTTGCGGCCTTTCCACAATCAATGAGTAGCTTGGCTATCTGATGCCGCTCTTCATTGTAATTATCACTTGACATTAACAACTTATTGGGCATTGATTTCCACTCATATTGATGAGAAGAAATTTTGGATTTGTCAGGATATTCCCAATATTTCATGATTTGTGCCATTGCCAAAGCGACACAACCCACAGGACATTTTCCCCCGTTGCAATCTTTACACGTTTCTTTTACATACAAATTGTATGCATTGTGGTCTTTCCCGTCGTTTGAAGTTGTTTGACCCCATTGTGTTTTTATATAAGGGCCAAATATGGTCTGGTCGGCTGGTGTTAAATCGGAATAGTAAAAATAGTTAACGGATGGTTGTTCAACCAATTCATCTTTAAAATAACAATCGTTTAAAAGCCATTCCCATGCCTCATTCGCCGGATAATTGGCAGATAGGCTATCCATAGCGTAGGCAACTTCGTCGTAATATTTTTCTATGAAATAGCTGACTCCATCAGGTAAATCTCTATCTGTGAGTATAGATTGCTGATTTTCGTATTGGTAGTAGCAAACTATTGGAGTACAGGTTTTTACAGATGTAAGCACAATCCCATAACCGTTGTCTAATTGCACATCATAAAGCAAGGGATTGGGTTGGTGCGGGCTGGCGACCACTTGAATCACGTGAGGCGGAAGATCTGTAGCACAGATATGGTGTCGGGCATAATTCAATGCTGCGGTTTCTATTTCCCATGGGGAAACTGCATTTTGTGCGCTTAGCGATAAGGAAATAAAAAATAAGGTAAAGAAAAACAGCCTTTTCATATTAGTTTCCCACATCGGACATGAATTTGATTTTCATTATTCGGATTTCTTCTTCTGTGTACTCATCTTCGCCCAATTCAACCAATGCATTTTCCACAGAATCTGATTCAGCATTTGCGAAGTAGTCAAGAATCTCCTCCTGGTGGTATGGTTCAATATATTCATCGATATAGTAGTTGATGTCCAATTTGGTGCCTGAAGAGACAATGCTTTCAATTTCGCTTAATAATTCATCCATTGTTAAGCCCTTGGCTGTAGCAATATCTTCGAAGTTGAGTTTCCGGTCTATATTTTGAATAATATATACTTTGATTGCCGATTTGTTGATAACAGAGTGAACGACAAAGTCTTGCGGACGTTCAATTTCGTTATCTTCAACGTATTTCTTGATCAGATCAATAAATGGTTGGGCATATTTTTGTGCTTTTCCCGTTCCAACGCCGCTCACATGTGTCATTTCTTCCATCGTTGTCGGGTATTGGATACACATATCTTCCAGTGAAGGATCTTGGAAAATGACGAAAGGCGGGATATTTTCTCGGGTAGCAATGGTTTTGCGCAAATCTTTCAGCAGTGAGAATAATGTTTTGTCGATGGCTTCCCCTTTATTGGGTACAATTTCATCATCAATCTCATCATCCACGTCTTCTTTCACGGGTTTGGTAATCATAATGCTATACGGATTTTTCATATAGCGTTCCCCTTTTTTGGTAATCTTCAGCAGTCCGTAATTTTCCACATCTTTTACGATTAATTCGTCAAAAATGGCCAAACGGATGACATTGGACCAGAATTTTGCGTCATATTCTTCTCCTTCCCCGAATTGTGCCAATTTGTGATGTTTGAATTTGGTGATGGAAGTGGTTTTGTTGCCTGTTAAAATATCGACAATATGATCTTCTTTAAATTGTTGTTTTACAGTTTGAATTACCTCAAGTGCTAAAAGAATTTGTTCGGAAGCATTCATTTTCGGCTTGGGGTGCAAGCAGTTGTCACAGTTGTGGCAATTTTCCTCTTCGTAGTTTTCGCCGAAGTAGTGCAAAAGGTGTTTTCTACGGCAACTGGAAGATTCTGCGTATGCGGAAGTTTCAGCCAATAATTGTTTTACGATTTCCTGTTCTGCAACAGATTTCTTGGTCGAAAACTTTTCCAACTTATATAAATCCTTGTAATCGTAGAAAGCGATGCAAATACCTTCGCCGTCGTCGCGTCCGGCACGGCCAGTTTCCTGGTAGTAGCCTTCCAGACTTTTCGGCATGTCGTAGTGGATGACGAAACGTACGTCAGGTTTGTCGATTCCCATGCCGAAAGCGATGGTGGCAACAATTACATCGCATTTCTCCATCAAGAAAGCATCCTGATTTTCAACGCGAGTGCGAGAGTCCAACCCCGCGTGATAAGGTAAGGCACGTATTTTATTAACTTGCAAGAAATTAGCAAATTCTTCTACCTTCTTTCTGCTTAAACAATAAACAATTCCCGATTTTCCACGATGGTCTTGAATGAATTTGACAATCTCTTTATCGATATCTTTTGTTTTTTCACGGATTTCGTAGTATAGATTGCTGCGGTTGAATGAGGAAATGAACACTTCCGCATTATTCATTTTCAAGTTTTTCTGAATATCGCTTTGCACTTTAGGCGTAGCGGTTGCAGTAAGGGCAATGACGGGAACGTTTTTCCCAATAGTATCAATGATGGTACGAATGTTCCGGTATTCAGGACGGAAATCATGCCCCCATTCGGAAATGCAATGAGCTTCATCAATGGCATAAAAAGAGATATTGATTGATTTCAGAAATTCAACATTCTCTTCTTTTGTCAACGACTCGGGAGCGACATATAGCAGCTTGGTTTTCCCTGCGATAAGATCTTCATGTACTGCATTAATTTCTGCCTTCGTTAAGGAAGAGTTGAGGAAATGAGCAACTCCCGACTCCGTACTATAGTTGCGGATGGCATCCACTTGGTTTTTCATGAGGGCAATGAGCGGTGAGATGATAATGGCAGTGCCGTCGCTCATCATGGCAGGAAGTTGATAGCATAAGGATTTTCCCCCTCCCGTGGGCATAATGACAAAACAATCTTTCCCATTCATTAAGGAACGAATAATGGAAAGTTGGTTGCCTTTAAACTGGTCAAATCCAAAAATTTTTTTCAACATCTTGGTGATGTCCTTATCCGTGTATTTTTGCATTGATAATAGGTTTAAGTATTAATTCTTTGCATAAAGGAATTACAAAATTATAAAAAAAAATGAATACGTAAAGCATTCTTAAAAAAAATTATAAAATCTTTTTATTTTTTTGTTGTGTTTTATGATGAAACACCAATATTTCAGAAATCAAGCGAGGGAAAGTTCTGTAATTGCAGCAGAATAGGGATTGAAAAAAAATGGCAGCGCAACTGCTGCACTGCCATTAAATGGTTATGGAAAGGGAAAGGTTACACTTCCCAAGTATCACCACTATTTAACAAGTCATCCACACATTGGTATTTTCCTGTAGCTTTGCATTCATCCATTTGGTCTTCATAGAGTTGGGTATAGGAAGTTTTCTTCACATTGCGGATTACGCCGAGAGCGACAGGGAGTTCGCCACACATGCGTGCAAGCATCATGTGAATGCCGGTATCTTCGGTCGTTTCGTCGTGAATCATGATGTCATCTATGGTTATGCCATTTTCGCCGATGGTGACAGTTTCCAAGCAGCGGCCGTTGAAACGGATGCCTCTGTTCTTTTCTTTTCCGAAGATCATGGGTTTCCCATTTTCCAGAACAATGGTACGGTCATCACGAACGGCACGGTCGGTAATCGCAGCGTGGGTTTTGTCGTTGAAGATCATACAATTCTGAAGCACTTCCACCACACTGGTGCCGTCGTGTTGTGCAGCACGGGTCATGATATCAGTGGTTAACCCTGGAACGCAGTCTAACGCGCGTGCGAAGAATGTGCCTTGTGCACCCATCACCAGTTCTCCCGGATTGAAAGGATAGTCAATCGTGCCGTAGGGAGAAGTCTTGGTTATTTGTCCAAATTTGGTGGTAGGAGAGTACTGTCCTTTGGTAAGACCATAAATCTCATTATTGAAAATAGTGATATTCAAGTCT
>JAEEUY010000159.1 GCA_016290715.1 Bacteroidales bacterium | reverse complement strand
GTGCAGCTCGCCGGCGAAGGACTGGGCCGCGCGGCATTCCTCGGACGGTGAACGCAACGTGCAGAAGGTCAGGTGTTCGACCTTGACGGAGGCCTGCCAATAGCCGGGGTCGTCGCTTTCGTCGATCCAGACGCTCTGCGGCTCGTCCTGCTGCAGTTTCCGGATCGCGGCGTTCAGCCCTTTGTGCCAGCTGCGGATCTGGATCTCGCCGCTGCCGTGGACGTAGAAAATGTGGGTTTCTTTTGCTTTTCTTGCCATGGGGTAATCACTCCTTTGTAAATTTCTGACGATTGAAAAGGGTGCCGTTTTCGGGCATTTTTCGTCGGCTCATGACCCGCTGTTTTGGACCAAATTCGGATAAGATTTCGGAGAATGATACACAGGTCACTTCACCGATTCCTATGCAAAGACCGATTCTGACAACATTCCTCTTGCAGCATGTTTTTTAAACAAAAAAACCGGACATGTTAACCTTCAGGGCAGATTACTCCCTTGGGGTTATACATGTCCGGCTATTTGGTGACTCAAGAAACCGATTTCAGTTTCAAGGACCCGTTGCTCGGTACGTGCAAACGAGAATGAATATTAGATTGTTCTGTGATTGCTCACGAGTATTATTATAATTAGGTATTGAATGCTTGTCAATAGAAGTTTCGAAAAAATAATAGAATTTCGAAAAAATGTTCGAAAAAATTTATTTTACAGTCCTGAATTCGACGTTTAACATGCTATCGAATGTCTAATAAACTCAAAAAGCGTATGCTGGAATTGCTGGCGTTTTCCTCCAGGCCTATTTCGGAAAGGTGTTCCGGCAGCAGACCGGCATGACGCCGACGCAGTTCAGAAAGACACATGGGTGAAAACGCGACGAACCTGTACAGGCGGACGGCGAAAGGGGAAAGAAAAAGCCGTCTCTTTGCAGAGGCGACTAAAGGCGAAACCATGTGTTGTTGTTTGATGGAGTTGGATGAAAAGAGCAATTGATTTTTTGGTTAACGTAAACGCGACAAAAAGTGCAATTTTTTAAACATTTTACGTCAAATTGAACAAACGGCACGAGAATTCCCAAAGATAGTTTGTAGAGATGGATTTGGAGTTAGTACTTGACATATTGGAACATGTATAGTATACTGTTAAGAGAAGAAATAGAAGGGAGATGCAGAAGATGCTTGATGGATTTAGGGTTTTTGACTTTAGTGAAGGCGCACCTTATGTCTCAATCACAAGAAATGGCATCACATTCAACAAAGCAGTTGTGATGAAATTAGGATGTCCCCACCACGCCCTTTTGCTAATCAACGATGAGACAAAACAGATAGCTGTCCAGGCTGCTCCGGGGAGTGAACCAAAAGCAGTACCGTTTTTCAAGGAGAAAAAGTCAGGGCTGATTTCTGTACGGTGGAATGGGAAAGACTTGATGAATACCATTACAGAAATGATGAATTGGGATTTGGATAAGCAATCATACAGAGTGGATGGCACTCTCATCAAAGAAGACAATGCTATGCTTTTTGATTTTAATCAAGCCAAATTGATTAACCCGACGTTGTTTTAGGCCCCGAAAGGGTCTTAAACATAAAAAGCCCCGCCTGGCAGCGGGACTGAACGAGAAAGCACAAGTAAATAGATTACCTGTTTACTAACTCGCTAGCATGTTTTAGTATACAATTTATGAGTGCTTTTTTCAATACATTTTTGGATTATCTCCAAAAAAATCTCATTTGAAAGGAGGAAGCATTCATAAGACAATCAAGAATTAATTCTCAAGATGCGTCTGGAGAGTACTTTTATACGTCGTATATAACTCTCAAGAATGGCGTTCGAATCTACGCGAAGCAGTATGGCTTGAAGGCATTCCGCATTCAGAAGCGTAATAAATAGTTTGCAACACAAATCGTTGCCATCTTTTGGGCGTTGGTAGTCTCGCCCTCCGAAAGGAGGTGAAAACAACATTGGCAAAAGCGCAAAATCAACATGTTACTCCGCATCGAGACGGTGGGTGGCAAGTGAAAGGCGCGGGAAACTCCAGAGCGACTGCTAGAACCAAAACACAAGCAGAAGCATACCAAATTGCAAAAGAGATTGCAATTAAAAAGCATTCTGAAGTGATCGTTCATGGTCAGGATGGGCGCATCCGAGAGAAGAATTCTTTTGGAAATGATCCGTTCCCGCCAAAAGGTTAAGTCATTCACCAATCTATGCAATAACCTGATTGTTGTCTAATTCAGTAATTATATGATAGCCAGGTTCCATTAGCATAGGTAGATTCAAACAAAACTTAGGCCTCAACTCTTTTTCAAGGAGTTGAGGCCTTTTTCTCATTTCAACCGCTCGCACAGCGGCAACAGTTCTTTCAACTTGGAAACAATGCGCTATTGATCACTTGTAGCGTTACTTTCAATTTTGCCAATCGCATAGTCACATACGATAT
>JAEEUY010000158.1 GCA_016290715.1 Bacteroidales bacterium | reverse complement strand
TTTGGTTACCGCTTTGGCTGCACCTGTTGTCGATGGGATGATATTGCCGTTGGCAGCTCTACCGCCGCGCCAGTCTTTTACAGAAGGTCCATCCACAATTTTTTGTGTGGCTGTGGTCGCGTGCACTGTTGTCATCAAACCTTCTACCATGCCGAAGTTTTCATGGATGACCTTTACCAATGGAGCCAGACAGTTGGTGGTGCAAGAGGCGTTTGAAACGATATCTTGTCCAGCGTATTCGGTGTGGTTAACGCCCATTACAAACATAGGGGTGTCGTCTTTTGAAGGAGCTGACATGACCACTTTCTTGGCACCTGCTTGGATGTGTTTAACTGCATTTTCTTGTGTTAAAAACAATCCCGTGGATTCCACAATGTATTCGGCACCCACTTCATCCCATTTCAAATTGGCTGGATCTTTTTCTGCGGTAACCCTAATCGGACGGCCATTAACAACCAACTTTCCATCTTCTACAGTAACGGTTCCATTAAAATGGCCGTGTACGGAGTCGTGAAGCAACAAATAAGCCATATAGTCCACTTGCAGCAAGTCGTTGATTGCTACAACTTCCAAGTTCTCATAATTAACGGACGCTCTCATGACTAAACGACCAATTCTTCCGAATCCGTTGATACCAATTTTTACTTTTTTCATCTTTTTTTTGTTTTAAGTTGTTAAAATATATTGAAAATAAGTCTAATATGTACTTATTCTTTTATCTCTTGTAAATTTAAGTCCTGCATCCTAATAAAACGCGTTTTTACATTCTCATATCCTCCACCCGGTACGTTTCTCATTTGAAATTCGTAGGAAAGTGGCGAAATATTTTGAGGAATGTTGAAATCGTTGCAGATCAGACGAACAAAAAAATTGGTTACGTCATAACCCTGATATGCAAACGTTTCTATTGTCGGAATATTGTGATAACGCTCAATAAAATTGTAGTTGAATACTTGTACTTTTTCATCTTTGCTATCTACAAAATAATTGGTGAAAAAACGTATTTCCAAACCACTGAAATTCTCAAAGTTGATATCGGCTGAATGCATCCACTCTTCGGGAATAATCCATATAAAGTTCTGTTTTATACGGTTGTTGAGTATTTTATGAATGCTTTTTTGATAGGAATTTGTTCCCGTTTTGCAACTAATCACGATGTTTTCCCTCGTGGAAGAGAGTGATGGTGCAATGGATACACTGTCCATTATTATAGTGTATGGAATTTGGTGTTCAGTAAAATAAGATTCGTACTCGTTGTTCTCATTTTGATTTTTAGAGGGATTCGGCGATTGCCATAAAATAATGTTGCTGTGAGGGTAGTGCTCTGCAAGGTATTGTGCGCGACTTGCAGCGGTTGGATACAACTTGTATATGTATGGATTATCTTCTACAATATCCTCTTTTTTGGCAAAAGGGTTTACGGTTGGAATTTTGTGTTCTTTGGCAAATTCCGCGATGTAAGGAAACATTTTACCATAAACGGGGGCGATAATTAAATCGATATTCTGTGGCAAATAGTTGCTGTTGAGTGTGTTCTGTAGCAAAGAAAGGTCATCGGTGATATCTCTTACAATCACATTTACCGAATACCCTTCGGCGGATATCTCTTCCAAGGCAATTTGTGCCCCTTCCCAAAATCCGATCAGGGAGCGTGAAAACAGACGTTCGATATCATGCTGGTCCTTGAGTTGGGAAATGTCTGCTTGGGCAATATCATTGGAACGCAAAGGAATAAGAAACAATACATTCTTTGTCGTTTGCGAAAAACAGCCGCTATATCCAAATAAAATGACAATAATTGTGAAAAAAATTCGCTTCATCATGATTGAGATTTAACGGTTAATTTCCATCTGCGATGACTCCATAACCAATACTGGGGATTATCTTGGATGGTTTTTTGCAACAGTTGTACATATTTTTCGGTGATTTCTCCATGATCGGTAACGTTAGGTTGGGTAGTAATAAGATGGTTTACAATTTTATAATATCCTTTCTTGGTTTTTATCACTTCGTAGTAGATAACAGGCAGATTGTATTTTTTCGCAAAATGTTCAGCGCCAAAAATCATGGCAGAGGGTTGGTTCATAAACGTTGTAAGATAGCTTTTGTTCAAATTGTTGGGTGATTGGTCGCTGAGCATCATGTAGGCTGCCGGTTGGTGAGTTTGTTCATAGTATTCAAAACGCTCTCGCACATGGTCGGCGAACACCACTTCCGTACCGTAACGGGTGCGTGCAATATTAATCAATTTTTCAAAATGTTTGTTACTGTTGGCTTTCCCTACGCCAATGCCTTTTTGCTTATATTGCAAGTCCAAACTGAGCACCATCCATTCCCAATTATTGTAATGACTGGACATCAAAATGACACTTTTCCCCTGTTCAAAGAACTGGTTGACCACCTCGGGATTTTCACAATGATAACGTTTCAATACTTGTTTGCGCGAGATGGTCAGCATTTTCAGCATCTCAGCAGCTATTTGCGCCAAGTGGTGGTAATAAAGATTTCTTAAATGTGCGATCTCTTTTTCATTTTTGTCGGGAAACGAGTTGCGGAGATTTTGGGTGATCACTTTTTTGCGGTATTGCAACAGGTAATTGGCTATAAGATAGAAAAGATAGGCAATGGCATACAACATCCACATGGGAAGCAGGGAGAGAGGGTAGAAGAGCAGGTAAAATAACAGATACATTCCCATGTTAACAATTTTTGATGTAATCATATAATGAAGAGACGATATGATCGCTGTTTTTCTGCACTTCTTGTTCGTTTTCAGGGGTGATTTTCCCGATGAAAACGGTTTCCATGCCGCAGCGCCGTCCAAAAACCATGTCGCTTGCACTATCGCCTACCATGACGGAAGCACGGAGGTCAAGGAAGGGAAAATCGTGTTGCGCTTGCAGAGCCATGCCTGTTTCCGGTTTCCGGCAATGACAACCGCCGCCGGCGAGATGGGGGCAGACATAAACTTTGTCTATGTGCAATCCTTTGTCGTCGAGTGTTTTACATAAATACTCGTGAACAAAATCCACATTTTCCTGTGTGCATATTCCTTTCGCAATTCCCTGTTGGTTGGTTACCACAATAATGTGCTGGAATTTTTGTGCGATAAAAGGAATGGATTTCAAAAAATCTTCCCGAAAGGTGAATTCTTCGATACATTTCACGTAATCGCCAACGAGTTGGACGTTGATCACCCCGTCCCTATCTAAAAAAAGCGCACGATTTGTATCTTTATTCACGTCTCTTGAATTGGGCTGCAAAAATAGTTAAAAAGTTTTATTCCGACCTTCCCATTGCAAACATTATTTAAATGTGCGTAAAAATGGAATATTTTTTCCATACTGAGGGGGCAAAGTGTCTTGTTATTTGATTCATAAGCAATGGGAAGAATATTATAAAATACTTATTACTAATATTTTGAATCAAAAAATGAGAAATAAAAACTTAGTGAAAAAAAAAGTATTTAAAACAAAACTTTTTCTACTTTTGCCGCGTTTTTTTGCGTAAGAATCATGGAAAAAATAGGGGGAGAAAATCCCCAAAAATTATCACTTCACTCGGCTTGGAAAAGTCTTAAAGCAACAGGTAAAATTTATCAGATTATAGTTCATTGTTTTGCCTTGGCTTCCTTGCTTATTTTTGGTGCGTGGGGCTTTTATCAGTTGGGGTTTACCAACAACAAGGGCGGGGTGGATTCCAACAACCGTTATTTGGCTAATTACAAGGATACGACTGTGCAACAGGATTCCGCACAACGCTTTGCTCATGCAATGCAAAATTATCTTGACTTGGCGGTGTTAAGCAAGTATTATCCTGAAAATGCACGGCTGTTTTTGGAAGCAATGCAAAATTCTGATAGGAACGATTTGATTGACAGAATGATGTATGCCGCTAATATGTACTTGCAAGTGGATAGTATTGGTGGTGATTATACGCAAGCTTTGGCGAATGTACAAGCGGCCTACAACCAATGTGCTTTCAAACCTGCCAATGTGTTTTTGGTCCCGTGGATGAATGAACCCTCATGGGGAACTTTAAAAGAGGCTATTCTCAAAGATAAACCGTTGATTGACAGCGCCTCCCGTGTTACTGGGGTGGAATCCCGCCTTATTGTTGCTTGTTTGGTGGGCGAGCAAATCCGTCTGTTTAATTCCAATAGAGAGAAATACAAACAATACCTTGGACCTATGAAAGTATTGTCGGTGCAGTCTCAATTTTCGTTGGGTGTTAATGGAATTAAAGATTTTACAGCGATGAAGGTGGAGTCAAACTTGAAAAATCCGCAGTCCGAATTCTATATGGGTGAAGCGTATGAGCATATTTTAGACTTTAGTACAGAAGATGTTCAAAATGAGCGGTTTGCACGCTTGACAAATTATCATAACCACTACTATTCGTATGTTTATACGGGATGTATTCTGCATCAAACCATGTTGCAGTGGAAGCGTGCCGGTTATGATATCTCCCAGCGTCCGGATATTCTCTGCACGCTGTTTAATTTGGGTTTTGCCGCTTCTCATCCGGGACCATCTCCTCGTTGTGGAGGCTCCCGTATTCAAGTAAATGGTCATACTTATACTTTTGGCGTGATTGGCAGCGACTTCTATTTTTCGGGGGAATTGGCGAAAGATTTCCCTATTCATCAATCGTCTTTCAAGATGTAAATAGGGGTGACATCTTTCAATCTGAAAAGTGAATTTTTTAACGGAGAATGCTGTTAAACAGATTTCAAATTTTTATTGAATTTTTTAGATACTAACTTAAATTTTCAATCAAAATTTTAATTGACACTTCCGATTTTCAATCAAAATCATGATTACTACTTCCAATTTTTAATCAAAATCTGCGGCAAAATACAAGTATTATCTAAATTATAGATGCCAAAAATCAAATGTTCGCCAATTTCCAAAATAAGCGTATCTTTGCAATTCAAAATTTGACACAAATAATAACGAAAGAAACCAAAAGATTTAATAGATAGAGAAATAGAAGTAAAACAACACACACATTAGATAGCGTTTGTGGCTATCCTTGACCTTCATTTTCCACAACGTCCTCTTTATGAGGACAAACCTATCAAGGATGAGTTGCGAAATGCCGTTGATAACGGCGTGGAATAACTTGTTAGATAGGTGGGCGTGGAAACCCGAAGGTCAAGCAAGGGATATATTCCACGCTTTTTTTTATGGTTTATGACAAATTGGTAATGCAGGAAAGGGAAGTACATATCGGCAAATTGGTGAAATCGGTGTTCGATGAAAGCGGGATGAGTGTGGCGGAATTAGCGCGGCAGCTGCACTGCGAGCGCACCAATGTCTATACCATCTTCCGCCGCCGCAGCGTTGATGTGGAACTGCTATCTCGTCTTTCCAAAATACTGAAGCACAACTTTCTGGCAGATGCGATGCAACTGTACGGTCTTTTCGGAACCCTCCCTCCGCAACTGAACCTCACCATCCGATTCGATGAACTCACCGATGAGAAGGTGGCTCGGCTGAAGGAGGTGCTGGAGAAACTCAATTCGGACTCGTAGGAATCAGAAAGTCCGCGATGTTTTCAGGGGTTATAACATGGAATTCTGTGTCTGGATAAGCTGTAGTAAAAGTCTTGGAAGGAATAGCTTTTGCCTTAGGATTCCATTTTATTTCAAATGCGTGTAGTTTGCCACTGAACTCCTCCAAATAGTCAATTTCTTGTTGTTGCTTAGTACGCCAAAAGTAACGATTCACCCATCTCTGGTTGTATTCATTGCTTTTCATGCGTTCGGCAATGACAAAGTTTTCCCATAAGGCTCCGATATCCTGCCTTATTTCTGGCGCGGTATAGTCAGTGATGAGAGCATTTCGGATACCGTTGTCGTAAAAATAAACTTTTCGACTGGCTTTGAGTTCGTGGCGCAGGTTGCGTGCGTATGAAGGCAGTCGGAAGACGATATAACATTGCTCCAGCAAGTTCACATAGCGTTCCACCGTCTTTGCATCCAACGAGCACATCTGCGCCAGCTCGTTAAACGAAACCTGTGACCCGATCTGGTAGGCCAGCGCCCGCAGAAGTATTTGTAGTTTGTCGGGGTGCTTGATGTTCTCCCATGAAAGAATATCTTTGTATAAATAGGCATCCGTCAAAAACTTGAGAATCTCTACTTCGTTTCCTCCGTTCGTCACTACTTCGGGATAATAGCCGTAAACGAGCCGTTGTGGAAGCATCCTCATCTCCTTAAGTTTACCGTGATGTGCCACCATCTCCCCAAACGATATAGGAAACATCTGGTATTGCCATTTGCGTCCGGTAAGTGGCTCGTTCACCTTATTGGCCAACTCAAAAGAGGAACTTCCAGTAGCAATCACTTGGATGTCACTGCCTGAATCTGCGATCAGCTTTAAACGCAAACCGATATCTCTAATGCGTTGTGCCTCATCGAGAACCACAATGCGGTAGCCATCGAATTCTGACAGCAGCCTGTCGGCAGAAGCATGGTCGAAAAGATTCTGGGTTTGCAGTTCATCGCCATTCAACCACAGATAGTCATTTCGTCCTTGCATGATTTGTCGTAAAAGTGTGGATTTCCCCACCTGACGGGCACCCATCAGAATGATAATTTTTTTCTTAAACAGCTTGTTTTCAATCAGTTTTTGCAAATCTCTTTCAATCATAAAGCAATCACTTTGGTACTGCAAATATATAACTTTTTTGGAATTTATTCCGTAAAAGTTATAACTTTTTTGGAATTTATTCCATAGAATTCTATTTTATGCGTCATTGGTTCGCTCAAACATATTCCGTAACAATAATTCACGGAAACGTAAGTATTACTCACGGTTGGAGGAGGGGGGCAGAAAGCGAAAGTTGTAAATTTGCATTCTGAAAAATAAACGTTTTAATGTTGATATTGCTATCATAATCTTGTGCAATGTCAGAATTCAAACAGTAATAATCCACTTATAACTTATAGAAACGAAACATTATGGGCTTACTTAACAACATCAAGGACCATTTCAACAATGCGGAGTTCAAGGTCGCTCCGAACAAGAAACTGAAGACTCTTTCGAGTGAATTTAAGAGCGCTTTCGGCTGCTCGCTGGTATTCTACAAGGGTGCACAGATTGCCGACGGCGAGATGCCGCTGGCCGCATTGGACAAGCGTACCACCAAGGATGTGAAGAAGACCGATGCCGAACTCAAAATCAAAGGTTCGATGAAGGTCGGCGAAGCAGAGAAATTGTTCAATCAGAATTTCGGTGTCACGGTGCAGATTAAGGACAAGGATTGCAAGATTTGCGTTCCGAACGACATCACCATCGGACAAGCTGCAAGAGGAGAATATTAATAGAATAAAAATAAAAACAAAAAAAATATTGTTATGAGAGCAACAAAAGAAAATTCTAAACTCGAAAGGACATTTGATAGTTTGGGAGGTTGCTGTATCAGTTACTGTGGATCCACTGATATAAAGGTATTGGAAATACCAAAAGTATGGAGAGAGGG
>JAEEUY010000157.1 GCA_016290715.1 Bacteroidales bacterium | reverse complement strand
TTTCATTGGTGAATTTGCGCATCATCACCACTTGAGTGTTCGCAGGACCTATCAATACCTCCGGCAATACAAGGCATTGGATTTCCTGGAACAGCAATATGAGGTAGCCCATACCATGGGATTTGAATATATGGTGAATGCAATGACAGAATATTGCAAGAGAAATGGAGGATATTTGTCATGAAACTTTATCACGGCACTTATACTGATTTTGATAGCATTGATCTAAATAAATCCAATAAAGGCAAGGATTTTGGGAAAGGATTTTACGTGTCTGATAATTACGAACAAGCATATAACATGGCTGTTTTTAAATCTCTGCAATTTAAAAGGGAGCCCATTGTGCTAACGTATGAGTTTGATGAAAGTCTCTTAAAAAATGGAGATTTAATTTTTCTGAAATTTGAAGAATACACCCAACAATGGGCCGAATTTATCCTGAAGAACCGCACGAATGATGATGACAAAAACATCCATCAATATGATGTCGTTTATGGCCCCATCGCCAACGACAAAGTGGGGGTGCAAATTCGTAATCTAATGGAGCAGAACATTGATTTGGAAGTATTTCTGCAAAGGCTAAAGTATATGCACGGCATTACATTCCAATATTTTTTTGGTACAGAAAAAGCCATTTCAAAATTGGTGAGAATATGAGCGACTTTGATTACATGAACGAATGTACAGCGAGGGATGTCATTACCATGCTGGTGGAAAAAAGGAATCTGTCAATAGCCGATGCCATGGATTTGTTTTATAACTCCACCACGTTCAACAATCTGAACAATCCTGAAACAGGTCTCTTTTTTCAAAGCCCTGTTTACATTTATGATATATTAGAAAAAGAATTAAACCAATAACAAAAAAACAGAAGAACAAAACATTAATATTTTATAAACCAAAGCATTAGCTATTATTTCGCGTTCGACGAAGTCTACCAAACAAACATTGAACCACAGAAATAATAAATTGCGGTGTCTTTTTGATACCCACGTCAAAAATAATGTACTAATGCTCACGCAATTGCGTGGGTGTACTTATTTGGCGTGGGGGTTTGGTAGACACCTGTCGAACGGATAAGGAAGCCCACGTTTTTTTATATCCGTTCCGTGATTGATAGCATTGCACAAACTATCAATCAAATGGCAGGAAACAAGAATCTGCATGTGGCCAAAAAGGACAAACAGGACGAGTTCTATACTCAACTCTCTGACATTGAGAACGAATTAAGGCATTATAAAAAACATTTTAAGGATAAAGTAATTTTCTGCAACTGCGACGATCCATACGAAAGCAATTTCTTTAAATATTTTGCGATGAACTTCAACGCTTTAGGATTGAAGAAGTTGATTGCCACCTGCTATGCTGGGTCGCCCGTTGCAGAAAGGCAGTTGTCGCTCTTTGAAGAGGAAAACGAACAGCAAACCAAGACAGGCGTACCACACAAGATTGTCATCACCGAAGTGACCGACCAAAATGGAGACGGTGCAACTAACCTCGCTGATGTAGAGTGGTTATTGCGCAACAACAAAAATGTTCTGACCCGTCTGAATGGCGACGGCGATTTCCGCTCACCTGAATGCGTGTCCCTACTGAAAGAATCCGACATTGTAGTGACCAATCCACCATTCTCTCTCTTTAGAGAATATGTAGCTCAACTAATTGACAACGAGAAAAAATTCCTGATTATCGGAAATCAAAATGCCATTACCTACAAGGAAATCTTCAAATTAATAAAGGAAAATAGAATATGGTTAGGCTTCAAAAGCGGACATACGTTATTCGAAGTTCCCGATTCCTATACCATTCCCGATTTTTATGACAAGAATGATAAGGGGAAACTTCGCTCCAATGGATACATTGTAGATGAAAAGGGAAAATTATGGCGCAACTTGGGTAATATTTGCTGGTTCACCAACTTAGACCATGACAAACGACACGAAGAGATAGATCTCTATAAACACTACACTCCGGAAGAATATCCACATTATGACAATTACGACGCCATCAACTGCGATTTGGTCGCCAACATTCCTATGGACTATGACGGCGTGATGGGAGTTCCTATTTCGTTCTTGGATAAATACTGCCCTGAACAATTTGAAATCGTAAAGTTCAGAAAAGGCAATGATGATAAGGATTTATCTGTTAATGGCAAATGCCCCTATTTCAGAATTTTAATTCGAAGAAAGGAAATTAATGGATTGAATAGCAATAATTTACAATAATGATTGGAACAAAAAAAGCGAGCCTCGTGCCGGAGGCACGACATTCTATTAACCCCGTACCGTACGAAGTGCGGTGCGGGGAACGGAGACACCACACACCAACCGCGTGCCGAAGGTACGCCACCGCAGCACAGAAAGTAGCGTGCCTCCGGCACGCCTGTACTCTCTATGCCGCTCCCACCCCCGCACTTCGTACGGGGTTACGAGGATAGCGTGCTTTCAGCACGGATACAAAATGCAAACAAATCAATACCAATAAATTATGCAAATCAAATTTACGGAAATCAGCATCCGCGACCTCGTGCAGGACTATGAGAACAATGACGAAAACGGTGTGAAAGCGTACGACGGGCTTCTCGACATACGGCCTCCTTACCAGCGCGAATTCATCTATAAGCCAGAACAGCAGCAAGCGGTCATCCGTACGGTGGACAAAGGTTTTCCTCTTAATGTAATGTACTGGGCAGCACGCGAAGATGGAACTTTTGAAATTATTGATGGTCAGCAACGTACGCTATCCATCTGCGAGTACATCGAAGGGAATTTCTCGGTGGTTTTCGAGGGTGACCGAAACCCGTACGCCTTCACCAACCTGCCCGCTGACCGCCAAAAACGGATTCTGGAATACAAACTGACGGTCTATGTGTGCAGCGGCACCGACAGCGAAAAATTGGACTGGTTTCGCACTATCAACATTGCAGGAGAGCGGCTTACCGAACAAGAATTACGAAATGCTGTGTATGCTGGCAGTTTCGTCACGGAGGCTAAAAAGAAATTTAGCAAAACCAATTGCGTGGCCTACAAGCTCGGAAACAAGTACCTGTCAGGTTCCTGCATACGTCAAGACTATTTGGAAACGGTGATTGGATGGCTGAATGGTGGAAAAATTTCGGAATATATGTCTATCCACCAGCACGACTCAAACGCTGATGAACTGTGGCTCTATTTTCAAAATGTCATTAATTGGTTAACAGCAAAATTCCCAAAATACCGAAAGGAGATGAAAGCAGTGGCATGGGGCGAACTGTACAACACCCACAAGGACGATAAATTGGATGCTGTAGAATTGGAAAAACATGTCGCTAAATTGATGCAAGATAGTGACGTGCAAAAGAAATCAGGCATATACGCATATGTCCTCGATGGTGACGAACACTACTTGGGCATTCGTGCTTTCGACGACAATACCAAACGAGAGGTCTATGAACGACAAAAGGGTATCTGCGCCCTTTGTGGCAAGCCGTTCGCCATTGAGCAGATGGAAGCCGACCACATCACGCCGTGGCACGCAGGCGGACGGACCATCGCCGAGAACTGCCAGATGCTGTGCCGCGAATGTAACCGAAGGAAAAGCGGGAAATGATGAGCCTTAAAACGTCCCCTTCCCGTGGCGGA
>JAEEUY010000156.1 GCA_016290715.1 Bacteroidales bacterium | reverse complement strand
CTTCTTCAGCACACGGCCGCCAAAACCCACGGTTTTGCCAATGGCATTATGGATGGGAAAGATGACACGTCCTCGGTAGAAATCAAAATTTTTACCATTTTCCGACTGCTTCGTCAAGCCCGTTTTTAACAGGTACTCTAACTTATACCCATTTTTTAAGGCTTCCTGAGTGAATTTATCCCATCCGTCTGGGCAATATCCCAACTTAAACTTCTTGATTGTCGCTTCGCGGAAACCCCGTTCCTGAAAATAGGTCAATCCCAGATTCCTACCCTCTTCGGTTTCATTCATTTGTTGGATGAAATACTTTTCGGCGTAGGTGTTCACATTGAACATGGCTTCGCGATCGCTTTGGGCTGCTATTTCCTCCGCGGATTGTTCTTTATGGTCTTCCTCAATTTCAATATTATACTTGGCTGCGAGATAGCGAAGGGCTTCCGGATAGCTGATTTTCTCATGTTCCATCAAAAAATGGGTGGCATTGCCGCCGGCACCACACACAAAACACTTAAAAATACCCAGTCGCGGACTCACATACATTGATGGATTCTTGTCATCGTGAAAAGGGCAAACGCCCACCCAATTCGAGCCTCTTTTTTTAAGGGGCACAAAATCACTTACTACCTCTTCTATTTTGGCAGACAAGAAAATTTCATCAATTGTTTTTTTGGAAATCACTTGGTAGAGATTTTAAAGCGCTTAAACAATTTGTTATTGTCGATAGCTTTGCACGCTTGTTGGAAGGTAACATCTTCTGCTAAAAGAATCTGATAAGCTTCACCGTATGAATACAAATTGCGGGCAAATTCAAAAGTAAGATAATTCTTGAGCAACTGAGGTGCCTTGTCTGCATTCCTCTCTTTCACACTTTTATCGTATGACTCCTTCACATATTTACGCACCATCTCGTTTAGTGTATCCATCTTTTCCAAATCATTCAAATCGGTATATATTGAATCCAATTTTGATTTATTTTCTTTCAGGAATTCATCCAAGCGACTGGAGAAATAAAGTTTTGTTTCATCAGTAACACCTTCTTTTTCAGCATATTTCAGCAATTCATTATACATTTCGTCACTCACATGAAAATTATTTTTAAAATCAGCGAAAGTAGGGTATCTGTTCTTTAATTCATCGCGATGAGAAGCCAGATAATCAAGTGTAAAACTGCTAACCACCCCTTTGCGAACCACTTCGTTATAGAAAGTGGAGTAGTTGGTCGTATCCATAGGGATAAAGATGTCGGGCATAATGCCGCCGCCGCCATAGACAATTTTCCCACCCGGAGTCTTGTATTTCAAAGAATCGGGGAAATTAATACTGTCAGCCGTCAGGAATTCCCCATGTTTGTACCTGTTAATCAAATCTTTGGAATAACTGTCATTATCATCATACGGTTTTTGGATACATCTTCCCGTAGGCGTATAATAATGCGAAATGGTTACACGGACTTCCGAGCCATCGGGCAGGTCGATAGGTTTTTGCACCAAGCCTTTGCCAAAGGTACGGCGGCCCATCAGCAGACCTCTGTCCCAATCTTGCACGGCCCCCGAAACAATTTCGCTGGCAGAGGCGGAATTTTCATCCACCAGCACAATCAGTTTCCCTTTACGGAAAGAACCGAACAAGGACGATCTATAAGTTTCCCCTGTTTTACGGAAGTTATCCGTATAAACAATCAACGAATCGTGCTCAATAAACTGACTTGCTATATAAAAAGCCACGTTCAAGTATCCGCCGCCATTGCCACGCAAGTCAAAGATAAGATCTTCCATTCCCTGCGCTTTCAATTTGTTCAAAGCGGTTTCAAACTCGTTGGGCGAAGTTTGGGCGAAACGGTCCAATTTAATATATCCTGTTTTTTTGTCAATCATAAAGGACACATTAATGCTGTACATAGGAATCTTGCCGCGCGTAACCACATATTCTGTCAATTCGGGATTTCTGCCGCGTTGGATCCAAAGAGACACTTTGGTGCCTTTCGGACCGCGCAGGTGGTCGCGCACCCAGTTATTATTAATATGTTTGCCGCATGCCAGCATCGTATCCACCCTTACAATTTTATCCCCTGGCAGCAAACCCACTTTTTCAGAAGGGCCATCAATAATCACCTCTATAATATTAATGGTGTCTTTCACAATTTGAAAGGTAACCCCGATGCCATCAAAGGAGCCCTTCAACGGCTCGCGGGAAGCCTGCACATCTTTGGCAGTCGTATAAATGGAGTGCGGGTCAAGATCGTCCATCATTTTTTTCACGCCCACTTCCACCAACTTGTCAAAATCCAATGTATCCACATAAAAATTATCAAGAATACGCAAAAAGCGATCCATTTTATCCCTATTGAGTGGATAAGACTTGTTTGTTTGAGCTAAAACATTATCGAACAATAATATACAAGAAATAACAAGTACAATAATTCCAAACCTTTTCATTTTACTACTTCGTTAAAAACGGCTGCAAAGATACTACTTTTTTTTGAGGGAATCACACAAATATATTTGTACAAATTCGCTTTCGGGACATTTTCATCTCCACCCAAAAGCGGCAGGTAAAAATACGGAAAAACAGAAATATTATTAACTTATAAAGCATAAAATAAGATAAAAAGAGAGCGGAAAAGGGTGAAAAAGGATAAAAAAAACATTTTTTTTATCCCATTAAAGTGAGAAATAAAAAAAAACATATATTTGCGCTCTGATAATTGGCAGGTGGAATGGTATGCTATCCCCACTCGTTATTCAATGTAACTAATTGATTAATAGAGAGATTGTAATTCCATCTAAAAAATCATCCAAAGATAAAAGAATTGCAAAAAAGAGGAGAAAAGTTTCTAAAAAAGAAAAAAATTAATTTTAATAATAACCTAATAAATAAAAAAAGTAGATGAAAAGAGTTAGAATCACACAAGTTAGAAGCGCTATTGACCGTCCACTGCGTCAAAAAAGATCGCTTCAGGCGTTGGGTCTCAAGAAGATGCACCAAACGGTAGAACACAATGGTACGCCCCAAATTTTGGGTATTGTTGAAAAAATCAAACATTTGGTAACCGTTGAAGAAATTTAATTCACGAATATTAATTAACACATAGAAGAAGAAAGATATGAATTTACATAGTTTGAAACCAGCAGAAAATTCGACAAAGGGAAGCAAAAGAGTAGGACGTGGACAAGGTTCCGGTAAAGGTGGCACCTCCACAAGAGGTCATAAAGGGGCAAAATCAAGATCCGGTTACAGCCAAAAGATTGGTTTTGAAGGTGGCCAAATGCCCATTTACAGAATTCTGCCAAAACGTGGTTTTAAAAACATTAATCGCGTAGAATACAATGCAATTAATATCAGTTCATTGCAATATATTTATGATAAAACCAACATTTCTGAAATCACTCCGGAAGTTTTGATTTCCAATGGTTTGATGAAGAAAAAAGATTTGGTTAAAGTTTTGGGCAAGGGCGAATTGACTTGCAAATTGAACGTTGTGGCCCATGCATTTTCACAAACGGCAAAAGAAGCCATTGAAAAGAATGGTGGTTCTATTCAAATCATTGGCGCTGCAAATGAACAATAACAGCAACCTTTAATCAAATTAGAATGAAAAGATTTATCCAAACAATAAAAAACATTTTTAAGATCGAGGATCTGCGCAAGCGTATTCTCTACACTTTAGGTATTATTCTTATCTATCGTTTGGGAACACACATCGTATTGCCTGGCGTACATCCTGGTGCATTGGCAGAATTTTCAAAACAAGCCAGTGACGGTCTGTTAGGTCTGTTAGACCTGTTTTCTGGAGGCGCTTTTTCCAATGCATCTATTTTTGCATTGGGTATCATGCCTTATATCTCTGCCTCCATCGTTATCCAATTGCTCACCTTGGTAGTGCCTTACTTCCAACGTTTGCAAAAAGAAGGAGAAAGCGGGCGTAAGCAAATCACCAAATATACTCGTTACCTGACTATTTTGGTAGTAGCTATCCAAGCCCCTGCTTACATCGCCAACCTTGAAGGGCAATTCGGCCGTCAGGCATTGTCTGATGCCATGTTGGATACTCATATCTTGGGTATTTCAGCCTTCGCCCTCACCTCTTTCATCTTACTGATTGCGGGAACATTATTCTTAATGTGGTTGGGGGAAAGAATTACCGACAATGGTATTGGCAACGGTATTTCACTCATCATCATGATTGGTATCATCGCCCGACTCCCCAATGCATTCTACTATGAATTCGTATCACGCGTATCTGATATGAACGGCGGTCCTATCGTATTCATCCTTGAGATATTGGTATTGCTGATTGTTATCGCTTTCAGTATTATGCTTGTTCAGGGAACACGTCGTATTCCGGTGCAATATGCAAAAAGAATTGTAGGGAACAAACAATACGGTGGAACACGTAATTTCTTACCTTTGAAAGTAAATGCGGCAGGCGTTATGCCTATCATCTTCGCACAAGCGATTATGTTCCTCCCTCTTACTTTCGTTAATATGTCAAATACTTCAGGAAGCGGATTCTGGTATAGTTTCATTAGTTATAGAGGTTTGGGATACAATATCATATTCTTCATTATGATCATCCTCTTCACCTATTTCTACACCGCTATCACCATCAATCCGAGTCAAATAGCAGAAGATTTGAAAAAGAATGGCGGTTTCATTCCAGGAGTTAAACCCGGCAAACAAACTGCTCAATTCATTGATGATATTATGTCAAAAATCACATTACCAGGGTCTTTCTTCTTGGCCATTATCGCCATCTTACCGGCTATTGTAGGTTCAGTATTTGAAGTTAACCAACAATTTGCCAACTTCTTCGGCGGCACTTCCTTGCTGATTATGGTAGGGGTTGTATTGGATACTTTACAACAGATTGAAAGTCACTTGTTAATGAGACATTACGACGGATTAACTAAAACAGGACGTATTAAAGGACGCGCAGGTGGCGCATACTAAAAAATGGGCATACTTAGAAGAGTATATCTGAAAAGCGATTCTGAAATAGAATTAATCAAGAAAAGTTCTTTGCTTGTTGGTAAGACATTGGGCGAAGTAGCCAAGCTGATAAAACCGGGAGTTCCTCTCTTCTATTTGGATAAAGTAGCCGAGGAATTCATCCGTGATCATCACGGAGTCCCTTCCTTCAAAGGATACAACGGCTATCCGGCTTCTCTTTGTCTGTCGGTGAATGATGTGGTAGTACACGGCATTCCGAACAATGACGTGCTCCAGGAAGGCGATATCATTTCGGTTGACTGCGGTGCTTACTTGAACGGATTTCATGGAGACTACGCCTACACTTTTGCAGTGGGTGAGATCTCCGAAGAGAAACGGTTGTTGGTGGAACGCACCAAGGAATCGTTGCTTCACGCTATCAAGTACGCAGTCCCGGGAAATCATATCGGCGACATCAGTCACGCAGTAGAGAGTTACGTGAAACCCTTCAACTATGGTGTAGTCAGGGAATTATGTGGACATGGCATCGGGAAAAGAATGCATGAGAGTCCAGATATCCCCAATTACGGGAAACCGGGAACTGGCGAACTGATTCGGGAAGGGATGGTATTTTGTGTGGAACCGATGATCAATATGGGAACGCACAAAGTAACAGTAGATGCAGACCAGTGGACCGTGCGTACCGCCGACGGGAAACCAGCCGCTCACTTCGAGCACCAAATGGCAATTACCTCTAAAGGATTTGAACTATTATCTACCTATCAATATGTAGAAGAGGCATTAAAAACAAATTAATAATTAAAAAAATCAAGAATGGCAAAACAATCATCCATTGAGCAAGAAGGTGTTGTAATTGAATCGTTAGGAAATGCAATGTTCCGTGTGCAATTAGAAAACGGACATGTCATCATTGCCCATATTTCCGGAAAAATGAGATTACATTATATCAAAATATTGCCTGGGGATAAAGTGAAAATTGAAATGTCGCCCTACGATTTGAGCAAAGGTAGAATCACATTTAGAAATAAGTAATAAATAAGTAAAATAAAAACAGTAAAACAATGAAAGTTAAAGCATCCGTAAAAAAAAGAAGCGACGACTGCATCGTAGTGAGAAGAAAAGGGGTCGTTTATGTAATCAACAAAAAGAATCCAAAATTTAAACAACGTCAAGGATAATAAATAATTTAAAATATAAATAGAATATGGCAAG
The DNA here is from genome assembly GCA_016290715.1 of Bacteroidales bacterium. GTDB lineage: Bacteria > Bacteroidota > Bacteroidia > Bacteroidales > WCHB1-69 > UBA1756. The sequence continues at coordinate 6,866 of JAEEUY010000156.1, read as the reverse complement.
AATTGCGGGTATAGATTTACCTAAAAACAAAAGAGGAGAGATAGGGTTAACCTACATCTATGGTATCGGCAGAAGCACAGCCCAAAAAATATTAACAACGGCTGGCATCAGTTACGATAAAAAAGTAAATGAGTGGAACGATGATGAATTGGCCGCTCTTCGTACCTTAATTGGTGAAATGAAAGTAGAAGGAGCATTACGTTCAGAAGTGCAAATGAACATCAAACGATTGATGGATATTGGTTGCTACAGAGGTATTCGTCACCGTATCGGGCTTCCGTTGCGCGGACAAAGTACCAAGAACAACGCTCGTACACGTAAAGGCCGTAAAAAGACTGTTGCAAACAAAAAGAAAGCAACCAAATAGTTTTGATAATGACTATCGGATGGTTGCATAAAACCAACCATGAAGTCGTGTTAGTAAGAATTAAGAAATAAAAAATAATATGGCAAAAAGCACAAAAACAACCAAAAAGAAAGTTGTAAGAATAGATGCGTTAGGCAAAGCATTTGTATATGCATCTTTTAATAACGTAATTGTATCTTTAACCAATAATGACGGTCAAGTTATTTCTTGGTCATCCGCAGTCAAAATGGGGTGTAGAGGCTCCAAGAAGAATACTCCATACTCAGCACAAATGGCTGCACAAGATTGTGCAAAAGTGGCTTATGATCTGGGGTTAAGACGCGTGAAAGTTTATGTTAAAGGACCTGGCGGCGGTAGAGAATCGGCGATCAGAACCATCCATGCAGCCGGCATTAACGTAGAAGAAATTGTTGATGTTACTCCTCTTCCACACAATGGCTGTCGCCCACCAAAACGCAGAAGAGTATAATTTGAGTTCATTATTGTAGTTAAAAAAATTAAAGATTAAAAAAATATTGACTTATGGCAAGATATACTGGACCTCGTACCAAAATTGCAAGAAAATTTAAAGAACCTATTTTTGGCTCCGATAAATACTTTGAAAGAAGAAATTATCCCCCTGGACAACACGGACAGGCAAAAAAGCGTGCCAAATTATCTGAATATGGTATGCAGTTGCAAGAAAAACAAAAAGCAAAATACACCTATGGTATTTTAGAGCGCCAATTCAAAAAATTGTTCTTGAAAGCAGCCAGCAAAAAAGGTATCACTGGTCAAAACTTAATTAAATTAATTGAATCAAGATTGGATAATGTCGTTTACCGTTTGGGAATCGCTCCTACAAGAGCCGCTGCCCGCCAGCTGGTTACCCACCGCCACATTTTGGTTAACGGTAAAATTGCCAATATCCCTTCCATGCTGCTCGTTCCTGGTGATGTGGTTGCCGTTCGCGAACGCTCCCAAGCATTAGAGGTAATCGTTAATTCTCTAAGCGGCCGTTCTAACCCATACGCTTGGTTGGAATGGGATGGCAACATGATGACAGGTAAATTCATGAACTATCCTGAAAGAGAAGAAGTACCTGAAAATATCAATGAACAAGCTATCGTAGAATTGTATTCTAAATAGTAGTTAATTGACAATTAAATTGTTAAACATAAAATTCATATAAAATGGCAATATTAACCTTTCAAAAACCCGATAAGGTGATAATGATTGAATCGGACGATTTTCATGGTGTATTTGAATTTCGCCCCCTTCAACAAGGCTTCGGTATGACCGTAGGTAATGCTCTTCGCCGCGTATTGTTATCTTCTTTGGAAGGGTTTGCAATTACCTCTATTAAAATTGAAGGTGTAGCACAAGAATTTTCTTCTATTGAGGGTGTGATGGAAGATGTAACCGACATCGTCCTCAATTTAAAGAAAATACGCTTCAAAAACAAAATCGAAAATAACAATTCCGAAAAAGCTACCATCATCATCTCTGGTCAAGAATCTTTTGTTGCCGGTGATATGAATCGTTTCCTCAATTATTTCCAAGTGCTGAATCCTGAACAAGTGATCTGCAACATGGATCCTTCCGTTCGCCTTGTGATGGAAATCACCATTGACAAAGGTCGTGGCTATGTTTCCGCTGAAGAAAACAAATCTTTGCACGAAGGCATCAACGTGATCACTATCGACTCCATTCACACTCCTATCAAAAATGTGAAATATGTGGTTGATAACTACCGCGTTGAACAAAAAACAGACTTTGAGAAACTGATTCTTGAAATCAATACCGATGGTTCTATCCATCCTAAAGAAGCCCTTAAGGAAGCTGCTAAAATCCTCATCCAACACTTCATCCTTTTCTCTGATGAAAAAATACTGATGGATACCCCTGTTAATGCAGGCGTTGAAGGAGAGTTCGATGACGAAACATTAAAAATCAGACAACTTCTTAAGACCAAATTAGTGGATATGGATCTTTCAGTCCGTGCATTGAATTGTTTGCAATTCGCCGCATTGGAAACCCTTGGCGATGTGGTGGCTATCCACAAATCAGACCTTCTCAAATTCCGTAACTTCGGTAAAAAATCACTCTCGGAATTGGAAGACCTCGTGAAATCCAAAGGGTTGGAATTTGGAATGAATGTAGCAAAATATAAATTAGATAAGGATTAAGAGTTATGAGACACGCAAAAAGAATAAATCATTTGGGAAGAACAGCAGCCCACAGAAAAGCCCTGTTGTCAAATATGGCCTGCTCGTTGATTAAACATAAAAGAATATCAACGACCCTCGCTAAAGCAAAAGAATTAAGAAAATTCGTCGAACCATTGGTAACTAAAAGCAAAAACGACACTACACATTCCCGTCGTATCGTTTTCTCTTATCTTCAAGATAAATACGCTGTTACTGAATTGTATCGCGAAATATCTCAAAAAATCGCCACTCGCCCCGGCGGTTATACCAGAATCTTAAAAACTGGTTTCAGAAAAGGGGATAACGCCGAAATGTGTATCATCGAATTCGTTGACTACAACGAAACTTATACCACTGCCGGCGAAAAGAAAAAAACAACCAAAACAAGAAGAAGCCGCAAATCAACCGCCGCTAAAGAAACTGCCGCCGTTGAAGAAACTGCCGCTGCTCCTGTTGAAGAAGTTAAAGAAGAAGTTGCAGCTGAATAATCATCTTCTGCCTTGTATAAAAAAAATAGTTGCTCCGTCAACTATTTTTTTTTATCCATTTGTTATGAAAAAACTGTTTTTCACACTCCTGACTTGCCTTCCCATGGCACTTTCCGCACAAAGCGACCGCTGCGTGGACAACACTGGCAAACTCTTGTACCAATACAACCGGACCATTGAAAAAATAAACGAAACGCAACTGCTCGTTACTTTCATATTTATCAATGGAACTGAACAAACCGCCATCTCCTTGCGACAGGAAACAATGAGCGGAACGGTTATCTGGCAATCCACCGCTCTCGGCCAAACAGAACACGACGTAATTGTCGATTTATGCACTGCCAATCTCGCACCCAACCAATCGGTCAGCTGGAAATATATCTACACGCCTAAAAAGGAGAGCAAAGAACCTGCCATCGAACGGAGTGCCCTGATGATCATGCAAGACGATTACCAAGTAAAGAAGATCATGCTTCCCACCACCATTACCCCTGCCAATCCGACCAATTAATCTTATATCTATGCTTTGTATCCTAAATAATTCATCCACAGACCCATACTTTAACCTCGCCGCAGAAGAATATGTCCTGAAAAATTTTCAAGAAAATATTTTTATGCTGTGGCAAAACGACACCTCCGTCATCTGTGGGAAATACCAAAACGCAGCCGCTGAAATCAATTGGGATTTTATTAAAGAACGGAATATCAAGGTAGTACGACGACTAACAGGAGGAGGGGCTGTATTTCACGACTTGGGAAATGTGAATTTTACTTTTATCGACCAGGATGGCATTGGCGATTTTCACTCATTCACCCAACCCATCATCAACGTTTTGCAACAAATGGGAGTGCCCGCTACCTTCGAGGGACGCAACGATTTGATGATTCATGGCCAAAAATTTTCTGGAAACGCCCAATGTTACTATCAAGGTAAAATTCTTCACCACGGCACCTTGCTCTTTTCCTCGCAAATGAACGATATCTCTGCCTCACTGAAAGTTAATCCACTAAAATTCCAAGACAAAGCCGTTAAATCAGTGAGAAAACGCGTTACCAATATTAGCGAACATCTGCCCCAACCGATGGCTATTTCCCAATTCATCCATATTTTAATGGATTACGCACAAAAAAATTTCCCCCATGCCACCGCCTACTCATTCTCCCCTACCGATATTCAGGCCATTGAAAAACTTCGCGACGAGAAATACAGCACTTGGAAATGGAACTTTGGGAAATCACCCAAATCCGACTACCACAAAATGATTCATACCGCCGGCGGAAATATCGAAGTGTTTATATCTATTAATCAAGGAATGATTGACAATTTCCAACTGCAAGGCGATTTCTTCGCCAAAAAAGAAATCCAACCATTGGAACAACAATTCATCGGACAACCATACCACGAAAATTCTATCCGACAGATTCTTCAGCAAACAGCTGTTGAAGATTACTTCTATCAAATCACACAAGACGATTTCATCAAATTGATATTCTAAATTTACATCTTTGCGAAAAACCGATTTCAAATCACTATTCATCAAATCTTTAAAAAATATCTATGATACCAATGAGTGTCAGGCGATTTTTCGTTTATATATAGAATACAAATTACAAATACCTTTATATCAATACTTTGCAGATACAAATCAAGAAATTGATATAACCCCCAATATACAAGAAGATTTAAAAAAATTAGCGGATGGGAAACCCATACAGCACCTGATTGGGGAAACCGAATTTTACGGCAGGTCGTTCTTAACCGACTCCCGTGCACTCATCCCACGCCGTGAAACCGAAGAACTCGTTTATCACATTCTTCATGAGACCACCCTTCCCTCCGCTCCTACTATCATGGACTTCTGTACCGGCAGTGGTATTATTGCCATCACCTTAGCGAAAGAAATTGCCGAAGCAAAGGTAGATGCGACAGACCTTTCAACAGATGCCTTGGCATTAGCCCAAGAAAATGCCCAAAAATTAGAGGCGACTGTCCGCTTTGTTTGCGCAGATCTTTTGAAGACAGACCATTTGGAAAAGAAATACGACCTCATCGTCAGCAATCCGCCCTATATTCCTCAAAGTGAACAAAGCCATTTACATCCTAACGTAATCAACTACGAACCAGCCATGGCGCTTTTTGTTCCCGATGAAAACCCTATCCTATTTTATGAAAAAATTGCCCAATTAGCTCATGATAGCTTGCAAAACGATGGGTATCTGTATTTAGAAACCCATGAGAATTTCCATAAAGAAATCACCAAAATATTAAATGGCCTATCGTTTAAAGATATCCAAAGTCGCAACGACTGGCAAAAAAAAGCAAGATTTGTCAGTGCCAGAAAATAGTTGTCTTTTGTTCACAAAAGTTGTGTAAATTTGCACCATTAAATCAAAAATGCATTACTATGAATTTAACAGGAAGAAGAGAAAGTTCAAATGTTGACGACCGCCGCGGTAAAAAGGTGGTAGGCACAAGTTTAGGCATTGGCGGCATCATCATTGCCGTCGTTGTGGCATTACTGATGGGAAAAGACCCTTCCACCGTCATCCAAAATTTAGGGAACTCCACTACTACCGAAACAAACTATACCCCCACCGCCGAAGAGGAAGAATTAGCTTCTTTTTCAAAAAAAATACTTGCAGGGACCGAAGATGTTTGGACAAAAGAGTTCAAAAAAATGGGAAAAGAGTATGTTCCTCCCAAATTAGTTCTTTTCACCAACTCTGTCCAATCCGGATGTGGCGGGGCGACCTCTTCCACCGGTCCGTTCTATTGTTCAGCTGACCAATGTGTATATATTGATTTATCGTTCTTCAGCAGTATGAAAAAACAATTCGGCACTGCCGGCGACTTCGCTTACGCTTATGTAATCGCCCATGAAGTTGGTCATCATGTACAATACCTGTTAGGTACATTGTCGGAAGCGCATAATAAAATGAGTCGGCTAAGCAAAACCGAAAGCAACCAGATAAGCGTTCGCCTCGAATTGCAAGCGGACTTTTATGCAGGGGTTTGGGCTCATCAAGACAATGCCATGTTCAATTCATTGGAAGATGGAGATATTGAAGAAGGTCTTGCTATTGCCGCACGCATTGGCGATGACTATCTGCAAAAACAAGCCCAAGGCTACTCCGTACCCGAAACCTTTAACCATGGGACTTCCGCCCAGCGTTCACGGTGGCTGAAGAAAGGGATCTCCACAGGGAATATAAAAGATGGGGATACTTTCTCTCCTGCTTACAATCAACTGTAAAATATCGACCCGTCCATTTGAAATCTGATATGGATCTTTTGTATGAATTGACAATTAAATTTAATTGTCATTTTTTCATATTTGGGCTAATTAATCAAAAAAAATTGTACTTTTGCACCTGCAAATGAAAGGGGTGCCGAAAGGCTGAGATCAGACCCAATGAACCTGATGCGGGTAATGCCGACGTAGGGAGATTTAGCAAGATTCTTATTTATCCTCTTTCAGTTTTAATTTATTAATTTAAAACTTGTTAGAATTATGATTTTATCTATTAATGCCTTAAAAAAAGCCATTTGCAACGGAAAATTCTTACTGATTTTCCTTTTTTTCAGTTACACAACCTCTATTTTAGGACAGGAAGACACAACACACATCACACCTTCCATTTTGCTTCCAGAAATGCAAGTCACTACAACCCGTCCAACGGGGGAGAACACCTTTTCCGTTTCCAACATCAACCGCGAAAGCATCAAGGAAAAACAAGGGAATGGAAGTGTTAACAATCTATTAGATCAGGTTCCGGGTATGGTAACCACCTCCGATGCAGGTACAGGGTTGGGCTACAGCT
>JAEEUY010000155.1 GCA_016290715.1 Bacteroidales bacterium | reverse complement strand
GTAAGATGATGAAAGAAAAGGAGAAAATTGTGGAATTAACAGAAAAATTGAGCAATCGTTCTGTTAATGAAGGTTTTTCCGGCGGAGAGAAAAAACGCAACGAAATCTTCCAAATGGCTATGCTGGATCCCCAATTGGCTATCCTTGACGAAACCGACTCCGGCTTGGATATTGATGCCCTCCGCATTGTCGCCACTGGGGTCAACAAACTCAAAACCAAAGAAAATGCCACTATCGTCATCACCCACTACCAACGTCTTCTCGACTACATCGTTCCCGATTTCGTGCATGTGCTGTTTGATGGAAAAATTGTAAAATCAGGCACCAAAGAGTTGGCACTTGAATTGGAACAAAAAGGATACGACTGGATTAAAAACGAATACGAACAACAGCAAAATCAGTAAAATGAACTTTTTCTCTCATTTCATTCAAACTGCTTACACCCCAATTGCTGCCCAACTCCATGGCAACGATTGTTCTGAAATAACCCGACTCCGCCAAAAGGGAATGGATTTTTTACATCAACAGCAGTTCTTAGATTTGGAAAAAAAATATCAGCACCTTTTTCATACTGAAATCCAAAACTGCACCACCCCCTATCAAATACAACTGCAACCCGCCACCTACCGCCCCGTAGAAGAATATTTTCATTGTAAAGTTCAAAATATTGACACTCAGATGTTTGTATTTTTAAACGGGTGGTATGTGCACAATAATGCCCCCTTAACCATAACAGATAATGGGATTATCACCGGGTCGTTGCTGGCGGCATTGGCGCAATTTCCGCAAATTGTGCTGCCTCATCTCACAAACAGCACTTGTGCGCATAGCTTAGACGCTCTCAACCAACTGCTTTTCAACGACGGACTATTTATCTATGTCCCTGAAAATGTAGTCGTTGACAAACCCATGCAGCTGATATCACTAACCGAAACGCAAGAAAATTTGTTGATTCACAATCGCAATCTGATTATTCTTGAACGCAATGCCTCATTAAAATTCGTCCAATGCGATGACTCACTGCATCAGCAAAAAAATTTCATCAACAATCATACTCAGGTGGTATTGAATGAGAACGCCCATTTCTCCTACTATAAAATGGAAAACAAAGATGCACAATCTGTTCTTTATAACAAAGTTCACGTTATTCAAAAAGGCCATTCCCATTTCTACTCTAACGCCATCACTTTTAATGCTGGGCTATTGCAGAATGACATCCACGTTGAACTGACAGAACCGTTTGCCCATTCACAACTATATGGATTGTATTTGGTTGATAGAAAGCAAAACATAGGCAATCAGATATTGGTTGACCATCAAGTTCCCGACTGTGAAAGCTACCAATTGTACAAAGGAATTGTGGATGATGAGGCGTCGGCACATTTTAATGGGCATGTCATTGTCCGTCCGGATGCACAAAGGACCATTGCTTCCCAAACCAACCGCAACATTACGCTTACCGACGAAGCACAAGTGAAGTCGCAACCATTCTTGGAAATCTATGCCGACAATGTGAAATGCAACCATGGGACCACAGTTGGACAATTGGATAGCGAAGCGATGTTTTACTTGCGTTCGCGTGGGATTTGCGAACGCAACGCACGCATGTTGCTGATGTTTGCTTTTGCCAACGAAATTGCAGACAAAATTGAAATCGAATCGCTTCAAAATCGTTATAAAGAAATGATACAGAAGAGATTAAATGGAGAGTTAACCATCTGTGACCGTTGCGTACTGCATTGTTCAGCCCACGAATGGAATTTCAATATTGAAAATAAATAATTGTTACCATATACATATATATATTATTACAAAGATTATGAAAAGATTTTTTGCATTTATCGTCGTAGCATTTTTCATTTTTTACGGGCCGACCATGGCACAAACACCCGTGATTGAAAACAGGGGACCGATCATCGACAACTTTAACAACAGTTGCGAGCAAGTCTCTTTTATCCAAAATGACGGACATACAGCCAACTTCTATTTTTCATCCATTGGAAATAGTAAAAAAGCTGATCAACAGGCAATTATATCATACAATTTGAATAACAACCACACTGTGGAGAAAACCATCACCACCCCATTCGGCTACCACCATCTCTATACCAACCAACCCATCCATGAAGAATCAGAAAATGGTCTCATCTCATACTACTACCGCGTAAATCATGAAACACAGAATTTTGAATATGCGATCGCTGAAATCAATAATCTTTCCAAAAACAACGCTTTTAGCATCACCCCCAAGCAACGGTTAACCCTGCACTTGTCGGGGCGCGGCGAAGTGATGAAATATATCGCCATCTCTCCCGACACTTCCAAATATGCCATCAATTTCATTGTCCCTAACGACAAAAACCAAGCTCCCTATTTCTACACTTTCGTTTACGACAACAACGGTAAAGAGTTATGGTACAATAAATTCATCCCTCAGATTTCTGGAAGCAAATTTTCTGTTCAGGATGTGCAATTGGACAACAATGGGAACTTACTGCTTTTATTATACTCCTCCCGCGGTAAAAACCAAGTTGTTTTTGAACCCACGGTACAACTTTTCATTTGCAAAAAGGATACTACCTTGGAAGCCTCACAACCCATTGATTTCGGCTATATCACCTCCATGAAACTGCTGCAAATGAAGAGCAAAGACTACTTCATCGGCGGTTATTACGAAGCGGAGAACAAAGGATATAGCAGCGGCTATTTCAATATCACCTTTGATGATTATACATTGAAAACCATTTCCCAAATGTATGCCCCTTTTGCAGTAGGCAAGCAAAAAGAGATTTTTGATGACATTGAAGACGATGAATATTTTGTAAAATGCGACTATATTTATGAGTTGGGTGAAAAAACCATTGTGATGTTGGGCGAACAGTTTACGAGTTTGATTGACGGGAAAAATTACATTCACCACATGAACGATATTTTCGTCAACAAATTCATGTTGGATGGAAAAGACATGGGGTATAACCGGATCAACAAGCACCAGCAATTGAACACGTCGGCAGCCGTCAGTTCACACAGCTACGGCGAACGCATTAGTGGAACATTCCTGAATGAGAAAGGGGAACCTGAACGGATTGCCTCGTTCCACGAACTTTCGCTTTCCTACTACCCTATCCGCAAAGGCGACCAAATATATGTGCTCTATACCGACAAGGCGAGCAACTACAGGGAAGAGCAACAGAACATAGAGAGTGCCAATATTCAACACCCTGAAGAACTCTGCGTGGTACTTGCCAAAATCAATTACAATATGGACAAGAAGGTAATTCTCTTGCCCGAAAGCAAATCCGACCAACTTTTCCGGGGCATTATGCTCAACGACGACAACACCATCTACTTCGGAATGGCAGGGAAAAAGAATTTCTCCATTGAGCATTTCGACCTGAATGAACGCTGGAGTTGGGACAAATAGCGAGAACGGGAATTTTGTATTTTGCGGAAGAGATACAACTGATTTGACAACAAATCAGAGATTTTCAAAGTGTTTCATACTGAAAAAGAAATATCTTTCTGATAACGAAATGTAATGCTCCCAGAGGGAGAATACGAGTATGGACTGATAAAAACTTTGCACATTCAGCAAGCATTACCGCAAAACTATTTGCCAAAAATCATCCCTTTACCTCTTGTAAAAAAACAAAGCGATATAGTTGATTCTATAATTATAAATATTACAAGATTAAAGGGAGTAATTTCGTCACAGTCTATTCCACGGAAACAGACTTGGCCAAATTACGCGGCTTATCCACATTACAGCCACGGAGAACTGCCACATGGTATGCCAATAATTGCAACGGCACGCAAGAAATCAACGGGGTAAGCAGTTCTAGCGTTTCAGGAATTTCAATACAATAATCCGACATTTCCTTCACCAGCTTGTCGCCTTTGGTTACAATGGAAATAATCTTTCCCTTACGGGCAATCACTTCTTGGATATTGCTCACCGTTTTCTCATACGTTTCTTGCTCTGTAGCCAGCACAACCACCGGCATCTCCTCATCAATAAGCGCAATAGGGCCATGTTTCATCTCGGCTGAAGGATAACCTTCCGCATGGATATAGGAAATCTCCTTCAACTTCAAAGCCCCTTCCAATGCTACAGGATAATTGATGCCCCTTCCCAGATAAATGGCATTGGTTTTATTCACAAAGAATTTGGCGAATTCCGCAATCTGGCCATTCAACTTCAACACCTGCTCCACTTTCGCCGGAATATCTTCAAGGGAATTGATAATCTGGTGATAATCAGACAAAGAGATGGTTCCCTTGCGACGGGCAAGACAAAGCGCCATCAGAGTCAACACCGTAACTTGAGCAGTGAACGCCTTGGTGGAAGCCACTCCGATTTCCGGTCCTGCGTGGGTATATGAACCCGCATGGGTGGCACGTGCAAGCGTGGAACCCACAACATTGCAAATGCCGATGACGGTAGCTCCTTTCTGCTTGGCCAACTCAACCGCAGCAATCGTATCCGCTGTCTCCCCTGACTGTGAAATGGCGATGACCACATCATCTTCATATATCAGCGGATTGCGATAACGGCATTCTGAAGCATACTCCACTTCCACCGGGATACGCACCAAACTTTCAAACAAGTACTCCCCGACCGTACCGGCATGCCAAGAAGTGCCGCAAGCAACGATGATAAAACGACGTGCATTCATCATCTTCGTCTCATATTCAATGATTCCACCCAAAGAGACCACATCCTTACGCACATTCAAACGGCCACGCATACTGTCGCGAATAGCTTTCGGCTGCTCAAATATCTCTTTCAACATATAGTGTTCAAAACCGCCCTTTTCCAATTGGTCGAGGTTCATTTCCAGCTCTTGGAGATAGCGGCGTTTCTTTCTATTGTCGTTGATGTTCATCACCACCATTTTCTTGTTTGGGGAGACTACAGCCACATCCCCATCCTCCAAATAAACCACTTTCTTGGTATATTCCACTATGGGTGCGCCATCAGAACCGATAAAATATTCATTATCACCAACCCCTATCAATAATGGGCTTCCCTTTTTGGCTAATATCAGCTGATCAGGTTCATCGGCAGAAAGTATCGCCAACGCATAAGTGCCTACCACACTGGATAGGGCAATCTTAACCGCCTCTGGCAAACTAACCTGCTCATTTTTAAGCGTATCCTGAATAAGATGCACCAACACTTCGGTATCTGTATCACTCTGGAAGTGGTATCCGCGGCTCACTAATTCTTTCTTGAGCACCAAATAATTCTCAACAATTCCATTGTGTATTAATGCCAATTTCCCATCTTCAGAAAGATGTGGATGCGCATTCTGGGTACTCGGTTCCCCATGGGTAGCCCACCGCGTGTGTCCTATGCCCGTGTGCGCTTCACAATTCTTGCTGGAACACAAGGTGTCCAAATCCTCCACTCTTCCACGACATTTATATAATGCAATGCCCTCTGGCTGCGACAAGGCTACACCAGCGCTATCATATCCACGGTATTCCAAACGTTTCAACCCTTTAATTAAAATTGGATATGCCTCATGGCAACCCGTATAGGCAACAATTCCACACATATTGACAAGTTTTTATACCATTAATAAGTTGTATAATAAACATCCAACCTCAAATGGTCGTCGTAAGTAGGATCTGTTCCTCTGAATATCAAACGATTAGCACGTACACCAGCTCCACTTACCAAGATATTTATTCCATTGTCAGTAATACCATTTTTTACAAGTTTCTGAACATAATTCGTGATTCTAAAACGGTATTCCTTACTATTTTCATTATAGATTCCACCAAAATAGTCCGTATTGGTAAAAATGGCATCATCGGGCACATACGAGTACGTTCCGTCACCATTATCCACCTGCAAAGCAACATTATATGGGGCAAAAAAGTAACTGTCATCTTCAGAAATGTTGGTCAACACCAATTCTGCCTTGTTGATAATCACCTTTTGATCTTGGAAAATATCGCTTAATTTCGACAATGAGACATGGGTTTTAATTCCGCCAGTAGGTTGCAAATAGAGTTCTTGTGTGCCCATTGTCCTATCATTTCCAACAACCTGCAACTGCATTTCCGGAGTTCCTGTGGAGTAATCATGGACAAAAAAGTTGTATCTGTCGGAATTGCTGCCAATGGGGAAAGTGTATTTCATCGCACCATTCTCATTATGAAAATAGAGCGTAAGCCCTGACATTGCCGAAGAAAGACTGAAATAGCCCAAACAGCCCACCCCATTCGTAGCGAGTGCCTTCACCACAAGTCCATAGAAATTGCTTTGAAAATCGCTGGTATTGCTATAATCGCGCATCAAAGACTGACCGAAAGCGTTACTCAAACGCAAACGGAGATGAGCGGTAGTAATCATTGTATCCAGCACTACAGAAGAAGTAGGACGCAAGTAAACGGAATGCGAAGAGGCACACAGATTGGTACCAACGGTAACAGGGTCGGAATCACAATTATAATAGGTCGTGTGGTCTAATGCCTCTCCCAACTGGAAAACCTGAAAAGTGAGTGGAGATAATGTATCTCCGAAAAAACCATAGTACTGCAAAGTGAGAACCACCGAATCGAGTGTTGCATTGCCGAAACTTACCGTATTGCCAGCCAGCTCGAACTGGGTACAGAAACCGGCGGAGGTTTTGCCCAAAACAGGATCAGAGATCGCTCCCACCATGTTGCTCAAGAGATTCTTCGTGATAAGAGAATCATCAAGCATCGAGTATGCAGTCAAGGGGACTTCCACCCGCGTCGCATTAATCAAATCACCATCCTGAAGATTCAAACCGATGCTATCAATTTCGTCTTTACAAGCAAAAAAAAGCAACGATAACAAAAACAGAGAGAGGAGTATATAACGTTTCATTATTAAAAAGTTATGGGAGTTTGTTCTCTAAGGTTTTCGTAAAATTGGTCATATTCATCCACATAATTATCTCCCGCAGGATGGATAAAGGTATTCTTGGAAACCGTTTTAAGGTAATCTGTAACTTCCGGATTCAAATCTTCCTGACCTAAAACCACTGCATCGGAATAATCAATGGCCGTTTTCATCAGTTCAACATAGGTGGGTGTTTTCAAATGTGTTACAAATTTATCATCAATTCCTGTTCCCACCATTTTTTTACCGATAGAATCAGCGAACAAATCGTTAAAACCATCATTATATATGGAAAAAACGATGCGTGTATCTTGAAATAACGGATTATCCTTATAACAAGTCTTGATAAAAATAGGAACTAACGCAGAAATCCATCCGTGGCAATGGATTATGTCGGGAGTCCAGCCCAATTTGCGAACCGTTTCTATCACCCCTTTGGCGAAAAATATCATACGTTCGTCATTATCCGCAAAGAACTCGCCTTCCAGACTTTGGTATAGCTGTTTTCTTTTGAAATAATCCTCACTGTCAATAAAATATATTTGCATTCTCACCACCTGCAAAGAAGCCACCTTGATAATCAACGGATGATCGGAGGTGTCAACAATGATATTCTGTCCTGACAAACGGATAACTTCATGCAATTGATTTTTACGTTCATTAATGCAACCGAATTTAGGCATGAAAGTCCTTATCTCATTTTCTCTTTCTTGAATACCTTGCGGTAAAAATCTACAAATATTGGATATGTAACTTTCTGGAAGATATGGAAATATTTCAGGGGCAATATACAAAATTCTCTTTTTCGCCATAAGCTATAAAATTTCAATGTGCAAAAATACAAAAAAATTTAAAAAAGAAGAAAAAGCATACAGAAAAAAACAAGAGCTGAATATCAGCACTTTATAAAATTCATTTAAAAATTTATTTTTTTTCTTGAGAAATTAAGAATTACCATATATTTGCGGTGCAATAGGTGATTGTTTATTTAAATATGCAATTACCTTATTATCAACAATATAAGTTAAATATGATTACTTTTATTATCGGAATAATTCTGTTAATTGCAGGATATTTCACTTACGGTTTCATTGTTGAACGCATATTTGGCATTGACCCGAAACGCCCCACGGCGGCGGTAACCAAAGCCGACGGCGTGGACTACATTCCTCTGAAACCTTGGAAGATTTTTCTTATACAGTTCTTGAATATTGCCGGTGTTGGTCCCATATTCGGGGCTATCATGGGGGCACAATTCGGAACGGCCTCATTCTTATGGATTGTTTTCGGTTCTATTTTTGCCGGAGCCGTGCATGATTTTGTAGCCGGGATGATCTCGCTGCGGAACGATGGGGCCAGTCTGCCTGAAATACATGGGAAATATTTGGGTAATGGCATCAAACAATTTATGCGGGGCTTTATGGTCATCCTCATGATACTTGTGGGGGCGGTGTTCGTTTCCGCACCTGCCGGTTTATTAGCAGGCTTAACCCATATCAATATCACCTATTGGATTATCATTGTATTCGCCTATTACGCCATTGCCACCTTACTGCCCATCGACAAAATCATTGGGAACATATACCCCATTTTTGGAATCTGCCTGCTTTTTATGGTGTTTGGAATCATGATTGCCCTTTTCTATCATTACCCCCAACTCCCCGAATTCTGGGAAGGAATGCCCAACCGTCGTAGGGATGCCGCTACAAATCCTATCTTTCCGATGATGTTTATTTCCATTGCGTGCGGGGCCGTTTCCGGTTTCCACGCTACCCAATCGCCATTAATGGCCCGCTGCATGACAAATGAAAAACAAGGCCGTCCCATATTCTACGGAGCGATGATTACGGAAGGTATCGTAGCCCTTGTATGGGCAGCAGCAGCCACCTACTTCTTCTTTGACCCCTCTATGGACTACAAATTTGTTGCCGAAGGACAAGGAAATGCCGCTTTTGTTGTCAACTATGTAAGCAAAGAATGGTTAGGGAAAGTGGGCTATGTGCTCGCCTTGTTAGGGGTAATTGCCGCGCCCATCACCTCTGGAGATACCGCCTTCCGTTCTGCCCGTCTTATTGTAGCCGATTTTCTTCATCTTGACCAAAAACCCATTAAAAATCGTCTTGGTGTTGCCATTCCCCTATTCGCGGCAGGAATTGGCATTCTGCTTTTCAGCATCATGAATAAAAACGGTTTCGAGATCATTTGGCGCTACTTCGCATGGGCAAACCAAGTATTAGCCATGGTAACACTTTGGGCTATAACAGTTTATCTACATCAACAGAAGAAATTTTATTTCATCACCCTTCTCCCCGCCCTATTTATGACCATGGTTTGCAGTACCTTTATTTTTATTGCGACCAAAGAAGGATTCGGTTTAAATCCAACCGTCTCTTACACCTTAGGCGCACTCACCACCCTCTGCTTTCTTACCTTATTTATCATAAAGGGAAGAAAAAAAACAGAATTAGAGCAAAATGTGTGATTTCTTGCACACTTCCTTCTACCATTTTTTAATTTTCTGTGATAAAATTAAAATCTTGCCCCTAATCCAACTTTAAATACAGAATCAAAGCCAAAGTTTGTTTCAAACATCCCATAGAATTTTTTGCCCACATTCACTCCAATAGGTGTAACATTAAAAGCAAAGAAAAAATTCCCCGAACGGGTGGATTCACTTACATTATCCTTATTATCAATAAAATATCCGACACCCACATCCACTCCAGAATATAAACGCACCCACGGTCGGTTCAGATAGGTAAACCGCACACTCGGCATAAATACACAGAGCACTTCTTTGGATACACTCTTTACGACCCATTTGGTTGTATCTGTATAACGAGTGATTTTTGATGACTCAATAGTAAATTTCACTCCTAACTGACACCAATGTTTCACTTGGTAATGATAGTTTACCCCATATTGTCCATACCACTTCATATCAATAGGTTGATTTGATAATCCTCCAAAAAAAGCTTCTATAAAACCAATGGAACCATGAACCACAAAACCCATAGCCGAAGCAATTCCACCCCCAACACCAATCTCATTTTGCAAATCGCTATGTAACTTCCGCTCTTTCTGATTCTGTGCATGCAAAAGAGGCAAACCCATAATTATAAAACATAAACTTACAATAAAATCTTTTTTCATAATGCAAATTTCACAAAAATAACTTATCAAAACTTGAAATTCCAAGTGATGGACGGCAATATCGGGAAAAGGCTCATCTGGTAAGCCTTCGTTGTCATGTCAAAACTTTCCCCTTCCACATAATTGGTTTCTGTTTCAAAAAATACAAAAAACGGATTTTTCCGATTATAGACATTATAAACAGAAAAGTTCAATCCTGTTTCAAAACGCTTGCGCTTGACTATCGTCCAGTTGAGCGACAAATCCAAACGGTGGTAGGGATCCAACCTGAAAGCGTTGCGAGCGCTATACTCTGTAACCAATGTTCCTGCAAGAAAATAATAGCCTACCGGAATGGTCATCGTATTTCCTGTGGCAAATACCCAGACAGCAGAAACATTCAACTTATTGCGGATAATGTCGTACGACAGATTGATGGAAACATCATGCCGGCGGTCATATTTGGCATAAAAAGGCTCTCCCCCATTCAAATCAGGGAATTTCCGGTGAGTATAAGACAAGGTATAACCGATAAAACCGGTGAACCGGCCCATGGATTTTTTCAGGAAAAATTCCACCCCATACGACCACCCCTTGCCATATACATACAGCTGGTCAGCGTTCTGTTGCACATCCTGCACATTAATCCCGTCTCTGTATTCCGCCAAATGATCCATCCATTTATAATAGCCATCAACATAGGCTTCAAACATATTATTATGGAAATTCTGGTAAACGCCTATAGAAACCTGATGTCCCACCTGTGGTTTTATCAAATCAGTGGAAGGCATCCACACATCGGTAGGCAAAGAGATCGTTGCCAACGCAATTTGATGTATATACTGATAGTTCAATGTATAAGATGCTTTGATAGAAGTGTTTTTTGCAACAAGGAAACGCATGGACAAACGCGGTTCAACGTGATTGTATTGTTGAATCATCTTGCCTGGCTTATATACGATAGAGTCTGTTAAAGTACCATATTCATTAAAAACATAGCGTGTGAACGCACCGATATGTTCAAAATGGGTATAGCGAAGTCCCACATTAACCTTCCACCATTTAAAAATATCAAATTCATCATTTGCATAAATAGACAAATCGTGTGCATAGTAGGGATTGGTATGCGGAAGCGACAGTGACTGCTCCATGCCCGTTTCCACCGACATGGTATTCGGGAAAAAAGTATGGAAAATGTAATGTACCCCAAACTTGAAAATATGCGGAATGGCAGGCGTATAGGTCAGCTCCGACTTGATAGAATAATCACGCACCCCTGAAGCCATTTCCATCGAATAAACAGACATCCCCATGGTAGTGGCAAAATCATAATTGGTAAAGAAAAAAGAGGTGTTCAAAAACAGTTGCGGATTGATAATGTAATTCCAGCGCATGGAAGCAGAAGCATTTCCCCATTTGAATTGGATGTGTGTTTCCCCCGATTTTGATTTGAAACCATACACATCTTTCCCATAATAAGCACCAAAGAAAAGACGGTGCTTGTCATTAATGATCACATTTAACTTGGCATTCAAATCATAAAAATAGAAATGTGTCCCCTTTAATGGTGATGTTTTTTTCAAAAAAGGTTGTACCAACACATCTATATACGTACGACGACCAGACAGGATGAAAGAGCATTTGTCCTTTTTTATAGGTCCTTGCACTGTCAGCCGTGAAAAAATCAGTCCGAGCCCCCCATCGACTTGGAATTTCTTCATATTCCCTTCTTTTTGAGCCACATCCAACACCGAAGCAAGTCTTCCACCGTAGTAAGCAGGCATTCCTGATTTGGTAATTTCCACATTTTTGACAGCATCGGGATTAAAAACCGAGAAGAAACCGAAAAGATGTCCGGCATTGTATATGGTAGTCTCATCCAATAGCACCAGATTCTGATCGGAACCGCCGCCACGCACATAAAAGCCGGTATTCCCCTCTCCGCCCGACTGTATGCCAGGCAACAGTTGCACCGACTTCAGCACATCCCCCTCACCGAACAACGCCGGCAGCGACTTGATGGCTTCCATCTTCATCTCCATTTTACCTACCAAAGCACTCTGCACATTGCGGTCAACGGCCTCCCCCATAATCACCACTTCGTCGGTCATCACCACC
>JAEEUY010000154.1 GCA_016290715.1 Bacteroidales bacterium | reverse complement strand
TCAAGGGAGAAGAAGGCCACTTTCTTGTCAAATTCAATGGCGGCATTTCGTGCGATAGAGAGTACAAAGGAGGTTTTACCCATTCCGGGACGCGCGGCAAGGATGATAAGGTCGGAATTCTGCCACCCGCCTGTCTTCTCATCTAACATACGCAAGCCGGAACGAACACTATATGCTCCCTCTTCATCGGTTTGTTTGGCTTTTAACTCCTCGAAGGTCGTTCGAACTACCGTACTTAACAATTTGCTTTCGCGACTAAAATTGTTCTCAATAATATTGAATAATTCTGTTTCAGCCTTGTCTAAAACATCCATCACATCCTTAGGCTCATCGTATGCCTGTTTGGAAATGTCACCGCAAATAGAGATCAGTTGACGGAGAACATACCGCTCCATGATGATGCGCGAATGATATTCTATGTTGGCAGCAGAAGCCACCTGGTTGGTAAGCATCGACAAGTAGGCCGCCCCACCGGCAAACTCTAATTTCTTATTTGCCCTTAATTGGTCCGCAACAGTTAACAAATCAATGGGTTCGTCGGCACGAAACAATTGGAAGATGGCTTCGTAAATCGCTTGGTGGGATTCTTTGTAGAACATGTTGGCCCGCAATGAATCCACAACATTGGTGATGGCATCTTTGTCAATCATCAATGCTCCTAATACCGCTTTCTCAAAATTCAGGGCTTGGGGAATGATTTTGCCTGTGTTCCCGAGTGCGGCTTCAATGGAATTGTACGAGAATTTCTTTTCTGTTTTTTGACCAATAAAAGGTTCGTTAGGCATAAAGGTAATAGTTTTATGTGTTTTTTAATCAATGGTTTAAAAGAAATATTTGGGAATAATCTTTATGTGGCAAAGATACCTTTTTCTGTTCGGACATCCTCGCCTTGTTGAAAAAAAAACACATTTTTTGCTATCTTTTACAGTATGAGATATTTGGAAAAATATACACTGTTAGTAAGTTAGTAGTGCCATTTTTTTGACCCCAAAAAATGAGAAAATCCCGTTATTCCATATCCTCACCTTCATCGTCGCCAATGGTTTTTACAGGACGTTTTTTATAGTTGTTTATTTTATAACTAATTGATAAAGAAATATTTATACGACTATTTTGTCGAATGCTATATGCATCGTAACCGTTGTACTGGCGATAGGAATATGTATGTACTTTGGTGCGGTAGGAACTGATGAGGTTTCTGGTGTTCAAACTCAAGACGAGCGATTTGTTGAGGAATGATTTTTTCACACCGATGTCAATGGAGTAGTTTCCAGATCGCTTCCCTTGTCCAACGCCGCCAGTTCCCCAGCCCATGCTGCCAGTGGTCAGTGAAGGTGCCCGATAACGGCAGTTTAGTTGCAAATCCCAATCTTTGGGCAATGAAAATGTTTGGTTCAACCGTGCATTCCATGTCCAGTCTCGGGTTAGGTTTTCATCTATCTTGTCCTCGCTGTCAATGATTAAACGGTAAAAACTGCCGCTTAATGAAATCTTCCAGAATTTCCATAACTGCTGGCCAAAAACAAGTTCAATGCCAAAATTCTGACTCTTCTTCAAGTTCTGATAGGTGGTCAATGTATAGGTAACCCATTCGTTATCAATAGAATCCTGGAACATTTCGGTGTAGCGACTGATAATATTGTTGCGTTGACGATAGTAGGCTGTAATATTTAAGGATGTTTTCTTGATATTCATCAGGTATCCTAATTCAAAGGAATTGACAAATTCAGGCATCAGATTGGGATTCCCGGCTCTTCTGTTCAGCTTGTCCGATACATTCATAAAGGGATTTAACTGCCAGATGCTGGGACGGGTTACGCGGCGCGAATAGCTAAATTGGATGGAGTGCTGATCGTTGATGTCATAACGGATATGGGCAGTCGGAAACAAATTGTAATAGTTTTTCCGGTAAATGGTATCCTGTGATTTTAAATCGGATTTGGTGTTGGCAATTTCACCACGCAATCCTAATTGGATTTTCAGTTTATTCCAGAAAGTGTTGGAGTATATAAAATAGGCAGCATTGATGATTTCGGAGAAAACGAAATGGTTGCTGCGGGTAAAATCCTGAGTCAAAGGTAAGGTGTCGTTCCCCGTGTAGTATTTATAATCCTGACCAATAGAACGGTAGGATAATTTATATCCCGTTTCAATGCGGCCTCCTTTTCCCACAGGGGTAACAAAATCCACTTGTGCGGTACTGGTCAGATTCCGGTCTTTTGTCGTTGTTTTTTGGAAAATAGAGGGTCTGAAAGTGGGGAAATGGTAATCTTGTGTCGTAGTATCTTTCTCATTCCCATTTCTTTGTGAAAAGAACAGGTCGGCCGTCAGTTCTTGTCCTTTGGTTTCAAAAGTCTTTTTATAATTCAAACTGCTGGTGAAATTATGTCTGACATTCTGATCAGTAGCAGTTTGAAGATAGTTCTCGTAAGGGATGTGCTCTTTTGAGAGAATGCTGTCATTGACAACGGATAGGGTGTTGTCGCCTTGCCGCTTATGATAATTGTATCCCAGAGTCAGGCCTAAGGTGTTTTTTTTATTAATGAACCAGTCAATCCCGCCTTGGACGTTATGCGACCATCCGCCGTTGCGGTTGAGGTTGTCCTGTGAAATGTGCATGGTGTCGTTGCCGAACCATGAATCACGCTCAATGTTGCCACCACTTTTACGCCCAAAATATCGTGCATCGTAGTTGATGAAGAGGTTGATTTTCTTGTAACTGTAGTTTAAACTGATATTTCCGCTTCCATTTCCAAAATTGGGCTTTTTGTCAAAAAAGTAGAGACCGCTGCGTAAGCTGACCATTCCATTAAATCCTTTTTTGCGTTCCTTTTTCAGCACTACATTTAAGATTCCGGACATACCATCGGGTTCCAACCGAGCGGAAGGGTTGGTGATGACTTCAATACTTTCTATCATGTTGGCGGGAATCTGTTCAAGTGTCAGGTGGGTGGGACGTCCATCAACCAGAATAGTAACATTTTCGCTGCCTCGTAAGGTAACATTGCCATCCAAATCCACATCAATAGACGGAATTTCTTCCAAAACTTCCACTGCAGTCGCCCCGTCAGTGGTGATGCTATTTTCAACATTAAATACTTTTTTATCAAGATTGCTTTGCAGCATTTCCCTTTCCGCTCTGATTTCAACATTTCCCAACATGGTAACCTTTTCTGTCAATTTAATGGGCTGCATGCGGAAGACAGGATTCTCTTTGCTGATGCTGAAAGGGGAGGTGTAGAGTGTCCGGTAGCCAATATAGTCTATCTTTAAAATATGCTTCCCAAAAGGGATGGCAGAAATGGTGAACTTTCCATTTTCATCGGTAATGCCGTAAGCATTGGGGACAGAATCTTGGGCATCAAGCACATAGATTGTGGCAAATGCAATCGGTTGACCGTTCCCATCCACCATTTTGCCGATGGTTGCTCCTGTTGTACTTGTGGCGAGTTTGGAATCTTCTTTTTGTGCGGAGGTCGTTAAATGAAAAAATAGAAATATAAAAATGAATATGGTAAAAAGGTGTCGTTGCATACGAATATATTAATTAGAAAACAGGCAAAATAGACTGTTTTTATTTTATAAAGTTTAATGCTTCCGGTTCAATAAGTTTTTAATTTTTAAATAGATATCAGTATTTTCCATTTCCCCTTGAAAGAGTTCAGACCCCGGACCGAAGGCGTAAACATTTACGGGTTTCCCGGTATGGCGTTTTGTACCCCAAGTTACGTATTTCCCCACTTCTTGGGAGACCAGTTTTTTCTTGACTTTTTTGATGGCAGGATCAAGCGACATGCCGCCGGTTTCGTGGTCGGCGGTAACAACCACTAAGGTTTCATCGTTGGCCATGGCAAATTCATAGGCGATTTGCACTGCTTTGTCAAATTCTAAAATTTCATCTGCGAAGTGGTCAAAGTCGTTGTCGTGGCACGCCCAATCAATTTGGGAGCCTTCCACCATCAAAAAGAAGCCATTGGTGTGGCGGGTCAGGCAGTCGAAGGCATTGTACATGCAGTTCTGGAGCCAGCTTTCTCTTTCGCTTGCTTTTGGGGGGTATTTTTCACTCAACATCACAAAAGGCTTGGCAGCGACGGCATTGTTCATTTCTGCAATAGATGTGTTCAGTGTAAATCCTCTGATATCCAATGAATCCAAGAGATTCAGGTGGTCTTTTCGCTCTTCAGGAAGAAAATAATTCAAGTAGCCACCCGCTACAAAATCCAGATCTGAAAATACCAGTTGGCGGGCAATCTCTTCATGCTCTTTACGGCTATTCACATGGGCATAGAAAGCCGCAGGGGTGGCATCTGTAATGTGCGAGGTAACAATAATCCCAGTCCCCATATTGTTTTCACGGGATACCCACTCAACAATGTTTTCATTGGGATTGCCGTTTTCATCGGTGGCCACATGGCCGTTTAAGGTCTTTTTCCCGGTAGAGAGTGCACTGCCGCCCGCCGCTGAATCGGTGATGGAATCCCTCAAATTGTTGGTGTTTGAAATTCCGTGGTAGGGGAACTGGGTCATCACTGCCGGCTTCCCCGATTTCAGGTAGGAGAGTGCTTCTACTTGCACGGGTCCCATTCCGTCGCCAATGAGCAAAATCACGTTTTTAGGTGCTTTTTGTCCATATAAATAACTGAAAATGAGAAATATGAAAAAAAGAATGAAAAGATTTTTCTTCATTTTTTTACAATAATAAACCACAATTTTATTCATATTCATACGCCCCTATATCGGGATGTTCATCGCGCGGATTTCCTTTAAGGTCGGTGAAAATATTGAGACCGACTTTTCCGGCATCAATTGCCGGTGAGCCACTTTGCAAAGTATAGTCTTGCTGGTTGTTGTTGGTGAAAAGCGGATTCTGATTGAGAATGCATTGGATGAAAGAAGAAATGGAACTCTTTTTCTTAATCAAACAATTCTCAAAAACAGCTGTGATGGGGGCTTGGTCGCTTTGATACTCATAGATGGCAAATTCTTCTTCCGATAGGCCATATACGATGCTGTTCACCATGGAAATGTTCACCTCCCCAATAAAATCGTAAGGCTCACTCGAGTACAGATTACTGATGTATAAAGCCGGATTGGGTCGGGCAGATTGTGAAAAATAGTTGGCTATTGTAGTGTGTTTGATGTTAAAATCACCAATCTGAAGCTGTAGACTGCAATTGCCATTGTTGCTAACCTGGCAATTTTCCATATACAACTTGCTATTACGGGCGAGAATCCCACTATTATGAGTGTTTTTAATGATGGAATTTTTAATAACCGTTTGGTTGTTAAGTCGTTGAGAAAGAGATTCAAGCTGAAGTCCGATAAAAGCATTCTGAATGACACAGTTCTCAAAAATATTATCCACGGTTCCTTCATTGATCCAAATCCGATCCCATTGGTTATAGTCGGTGTCGTACCAGCTATTCAGTTGGTCGCCGCGGAAAGTGATGGGCTGGTCGAGTGTTCCTTGCGCTTGGATGTTTCCATAGCGATAAATCCAAATGCCAGCCCCTTTATGGAAATAGATGGTTGTGCCCGGTTCAATAATCAGGGTTCCTAAAGAATCTACGGCGGCAAATCCTCCGTAAACCACGTAAGGAAGGTCGTTAGTCCAGCGGACAGTTTCATGCTCGTGAGCGATGATTTTGTAACGCAAACTCCCACTTCCTTGATCAGCCACAATAAAGTGGGCATTTTGTCCGAAAGCAACCAAATCGACATCCTGTATATTTGTTCCCGTTCTAAAAATGACAGAATCG
>JAEEUY010000153.1 GCA_016290715.1 Bacteroidales bacterium | reverse complement strand
CCCTCTTCCTTCAGACAATTCTTCAACGAACCACTTCATTGATTCCCAAGCACTTTCACATAATCCATCTGGTTTTTCCCCTTTTTCAGAAATCCAAAATTGTTTCTCTTCCACATCACACGTATGCGCTATGGGATTTTCGTACAATGCTTGCAAATCCGAATAATCTGCTTTACGGATGGCGGTAATTTTTACTTTCATACAACTATTTCAGCGTATAATTTTCAAGCCTTTTCTCCGCCATTTTTTCATATTTAGTGCCCGGTTTCCCATAATTAGCGTATGGATGGATGCTAATCCCCCCGCGCGGAACGAAATCGCCCAAGACCTCAATATAACGAGGCTGCATCAGATTCACCAAGTCGTTAAGGATAATATTCACACAATCCTCATGAAAATCGCCATGATTTCTGAATGAGAAAAGGTATAATTTCAAACTCTTACTCTCCACCATTTTCTCATCGGGGATATACAATATCTTTATCTCTCCAAAGTCAGGTTGGCCGGTAATAGGGCACAAAGTTGTAAATTCCGGGCAGTTGAATTGCACCCAGTAATCGCGATGAGGGTGTTTGTTGCCAAATGCTTCCAAAACATTTGGGGAATAATTGCCGGGGATGGCCGTCTTCCGGCCAAGGGACTGCAGATTATCTTCTTCTCTGTTCATATCAACGAATATTAATAATTTTCTGGGTTTGTAACGACAGCCTCCACTGTGGATTTTTTTTACAATAGGCCACCGCTTTTTCAACTATAAGGCGGTTTCGGGTTTCGTTACCCGTATCACAAGGTTGTAAAAAACGATAATCGGTTTTTATATTTTCATATAATTCTGGAGAAATTTCACCGTCATAAACCAACTTCAGTTCATTTGCCTGTGTAAGTATCGGCTGCGCATTTTCATCCAAATAAGCATTTTTAGGGGAGAGGGTAACCCAATCAATGTTGGCGGGAAGCGGTTGGGTTCCATTAGTTTCAACCGTTACGAATTTTCCTGTTTGATGGAGTTTGTCCACCAAAGACTCTGTGATTTGCAGCGCTGGTTCCCCTCCAGTTATCACCACCATATTTGCCTTATATTCACCAACTTTCGACACAATTTCTTCTTCATTCATTTCAACTCCCGTTTGATGATCAGTATCACAGAAAGGGCATTGCAGATTACAGTCACTAAATCTTACAAATACGGCAGCCGTACCTGTATGATAGCCTTCCCCTTGCAACGAATAAAAAATCTCATTCACACGCATCACTCATCTTTTTCATAAGTAGCCACATTTCCACTACTTTCCTGCACATCCACACGATAGCAGCAGGGAATCTGTTCGCAACACCACCGTGCCAGATTCTCCGCCGTCGGGTTACAAGGCAGCACCTCATTCAGTACCTTATGGTCAACGGCATCCACAATCAGCCGTTTAATATCAGAAAAATCGATCACCATGCCATTCTTATTCAGTTCTTTGGCTTTGCAATATATGGTTATCAACCAGTTATGTCCATGCAACGAACAACACTTGCTGGGGTAATCCAATTCCAAATGGTGGGCTCCCGCCACCTCGATTGTTTTTTTTATATAATACATACTGTTAATTTTCGTAGGTTGTAGGATCTGTCAAGCCGGCATTTTTGAAAGCCTCATGACGTTCGCGGCAAGTGCTACAGCGACCGCAATGAAGTTCTCCGCCGCGGTAGCAAGAATAGGTCTGGGTATAGTCTATCCCTAACTCCGCCCCTCTTCTCACAATATCGGCTTTGGTAATATGCGTATAGGGAGCGGCAATATTCACTTTTTGATAGGTTCCCGCATGCATTGCCTCATCCATGGCACGGATAAATTCAGGGCGGCAATCGGGATAAATGGCATGGTCGCCCCCATGATTGGCGATAAGCACCCTGTCCAAATGACGGCTTTCCGCCAAACCGCAGGCAACAGAAAGCATAATCCCATTACGGAATGGCACCACCGTACTCCGCATATTGCTTTCAGCGTAATTGCCTTCCGGAATAGCTTCTGCCCCTGCAATGAGCGAAGAGGTGAAATGTTTTGCAATAAAGTTCAAATCAATGATAAGATGCTCTATCCCCAGTTTTTCACAATGATACTTAGCACACGCCATTTCACGTGCTGCGTGATTGCTGCCATAATCGAAAGTTACAGCCAAACTAATACGCTTGCGCTCTTCATAAAGCAAGGTGGTGGAATCAAGTCCACCAGAATAAATAATAAGCGAATCTTTCGCTGGTTCTGCGATATTTTTCATGTCTTGTTTTGTTAAAGGGGGTTTCCAAGCACCCCTATAAATTGAGCGGCAAAAATACATTTTTTTTCAATCCGCACAACCAATAAACGCATTCAAAATTATAAAAAGCGATCCTACTTATACTCGTAATAATAGACATAGCTATAGGTGTTCCGCCGATGGCCATTATCATATACATCAACAGAAGAGGAGGCTTCCATAGTAGGTCTTTTGCCATCATAGGTATAGATATAGTTACGCTCATCGTAATTATTATCGGGATCGCTACCAATAGAACGGACAACATTGTTTTTCGACAAAACCTGATCATACGCCAATTCATTGAAATTGAAAAGCCCGTAATACGGATTCAACTTATTGTCATAAGTATATTCCGTTTTATAGGTATCTGCCCCTGCCACATAAGTCATCTTAGAAACATTATTGCCATCCCATTCAAACAACATGTCATACGTATCAATTATATCCCTTGTGCCCATTTTATCATACACATTCTTTATCATTTTATCAAACGACTGCATATCCGCACTAGGGATAAAGAAACGGAAAGTACTGATTGGAAGACATTTGTTTTTGCCTTTCAACCAAACCCCATGATCCGTGAAAGTAATTTTAGACACTTTCTCTTTATCATGAGTAAAGACAAAAGAGGCTGCCTTTTGGGAGTTTGCAAAAAGTATAATAGAAGAAATTTTATCCTTTTCATAATTGATAACATAACGATCTCCATCTTCCAATGTAATGGAAACAAGACGTTTGCCATCATATTCATAGCGTTCCGTATAATTCAATGCACCAGTACTACTATAGTAGGCAATGCTTTTTAACAATTTGCCATCCCAATTCCAAACTTCAGACAGATGCTTGGGAGTTTCAGCATTTGCTTCCACAATCCACCTGCCGTTTTCATAAATCTCATTTGTTGTATTGGCAGAATAATAAATTTTATCAATTTTATTCTTGGGGGAGTAGATACCTTCTTTTTTACATGAGACGAAAACCAATCCGGAAACCGCCATTAAAACAAGCAAAATAACCTTTTTCATAATAAAAATAAAAATATAGTGATTAAAATACAAAAATACCTCAAAAGGAGATACCTATTTGAAAAAAAATGTTAATTTTGCCATTCTTAAAGTTTCAATTTTTATCGAATTTGTTTAACAATCACCTATGCAAAGGATTGGATTTCTATTACTACTTTTCATTTTGGCAGGGTCAGTTTTAGCCCAGCCGCTGTCTGTATCCATTACAGCAACCGACAACACAGATTGCCTTGGTCGTAATTGTTTTTACAATGGTCCAACCATATTGATTAATGAGGTCATGCTATCGCCCTCCTCCTATGACGGGTCCATGGTAGGAAGTGCCTACCATACGACAGGGGGTGGTGAATGGATAGAATTGTACAATCCGCACAAATGCGATTCGGTGGATATTTCCTGTTATTTTTTGGGGAACAATGCGTATGACAACACCTATCAGTCGGGCAACTGGCCGGGTGGGTTCGTCATTCCGCAGGGCAGTGTAGTTCCTCCCCAAGGATTTGCCATGGTCAGGGGCGAGCGCGCAGCACCCGTAGATCCCAGTCTGTTGGTACAAAACGGAGGCAATGTGGTGGAGATTATTATTGATAGCAGATACTGCATGGGCACTGGCGGCGGCCGTTTATGGTTTCCCAATGCAGGTGGATGGTTTGCTTTTTACGATGCCAACGGAATACCACAAGATGCCATCAGTTGGTGCGACCAGACCAACTCTTGCATGAGTTGTCCCCCTTGTAATCCAGGGATGAGCGATTGCGGCTACACGGGGGCTTTGGCTTCCTACGATGCCATTCCTGCCAGCCGGAAGACCTATATCAGTTCCAATAATCCGCAGAACAATCTTGGGCAATCATTCCGTCGTATTCCGGATGGAGGAGCTTGGGTAAGCACACAGAGCATGCCCACTTATGCCACCTGCAACGACACTTGTGTCCCTCCTGCCGACCCCAGTTGCAACGCCATTGCTGTGGCCGTGGTTACCGGAGGAGTACCTCCCTACACTTACCAATGGGACGATAACGCACACCAGACTACCGATACTGCTTTTGCACTTTGCGCCGGAACCTATACCGTTATTGTTACCGATGCCAACCTTGACACTGTGTCGGAACAAGTTACAATTATTGATTTCCAGCCCTTTGTTTCCCATAACAGCAGTGTATATTGCTTGAACGACTCCAGTGCAGTTCTCAGCGGGCTGCCCGCCGGCGGCACCTACCAAGGAGGCGACTTTTCCGACAATACCTTCTTCTTCCATGACTCCGCCGCCGTTTATTCGCTCACCTATACCATCGCCGACTCCAACGGATGCGCTGCCTCCGCCAATTTCTTTGTGGTGGTAAACCAAACCTACGACATTCTGCTCTACGATACCATTTGCCAACGCGAACCTTATAACCAATATGGATTCCAACTCACCCCCGCTCAAACCGCTTCCACAGGAACTATTTTCTTGGATTCCTTATATCAAACAATTAATCAGTGTGATAGCTTCGTGGCTTTAGAACTGTTTGTTCTCCCAAGCGAAATTATCACATACGACACAGCCATTTGTGAAGGTGATTTTTTTGCTGCTTATGGACTGACCATCGACTCTGACACATTGCCTACCGGAACTCATCAGTTTGTCAATGTCTATCAAAACCAATTCCAATGCGACAGTACCGAAACCGTGAATTTAACCATTCATCCTGTTTACGACATACAAGAGGAAATACCCCTCTGCCAACACGATATATACAATCAGAACGGTTTTCTTTTCAATACCGACACAATGGCACTGGGACGTCATGTATTTGTGCACGACACCATCAGCTCATCAGGTTGCGACAGTACTTTCACACTGACCATCAATCTGTCACGTTCGGATGAAACCGTCTTATTCGACACCATTTGCCAGTACGAAACCTACCAACAATATAATTTCAACCTTTCCAGCAGCGACGACGGGATGGTCGGCAACTTTATCCATTACCAAAACTTGCAAAATGAGTTCGGTTGCGACAGTATTGTACAACTGAACCTAACCATTACCTCCAGTCCTATTCCTGATTTTATCACTAATCCTGAACGCGCTTTCTTCTCCAACCAAAAAGAGATACAGTTCATCAACATTACGGATCTTTCAGGATACAATAATGGGGAAAGTTTCTCTTGGCACTGGGACTATGGAGATGGAAACACCTATGATTCAGGTTCAGAAAACACGATCCATCAATACGATACATGGGGAGAATTTTTGGTTACCCTTACCGTAACCACCACAGAAGGGTGTGTAAATTCCATTTCTCATTCTGTATATCTGGAAGCAGAGCTGTTTTTCCCTAATGTTATCACCCCCAACGGCGACGGTGTAAATGACGTGTTTGCCATTAAAAACCTGAATCCTGAACTTCCCAATCTGCTAACCATTTACAATCGTTGGGGCAAAAAAGTTTATGAAATGGAAAATTATCAAACCTACGCCAAAGATGAGGTGATTTATAATAAAGACAATGGATTTACCGGGGAAAACCTGTCCGATGGCGTATATTTTTATGTATTTAAATATTTTGGTCTGACCCATACCGTTGACTATCACAGCACACTGACTATTATAAGGTAATTTGTATAAAACTGACCAATACAAAACCCTATTATAGATGAAAAAAATAGCGATATTCTTATCCGTTATCCTTTCCATGTATATTGTCAAAGCGCAAAACCCTTCCACATTAGGCAAGGATTTTTGGGTTACCTATATGCCGAATGCATGGCCTTCAAGCGATGGAGATCCTAATTTGACGTTGATTATTACCAGTATGCGCAATTGCACTGGAACTGTCAGCAATCCCAATACTGGATGGAGCACGTCGTTTAGTGTTACCTCCGGTATTGTAACAAACGTAACTGTTCCATTAACAGAAGCCTATACCCGGATTAGCGAAACCATCACCAATACTGGAATACATGTGGAATCCACAGATACCATTTCGTGCTATGCCTCAAATTTCATAGATTTCACTTTTGACATAACCAATGTACTCCCCACCCCGACCCTCATGGAGGAATACTTGATACAGACCTATCCGAGCAGCTACGAATGCGAGTTTGCCATCGTTGCTACCGAAGACAATACCATAGTAGATATAACCCTTTCTGCCAATTCCGCAGGTGGGCATTATGCTGATTCAACCTTCAACGTTACCTTACAACGCGGGGAATGCTATCAAGTGCTAACCAATGCCGAATTTTCTGATTTTTCAGGGACACGTATCTGTGCTCGCAATTGTAAAAAAATTGCCGTTTTTCAGGGGAACCTATGCGCCAATATCCCTGGTGGAGCATGTTGCTGCGACCACATCGTTGAACAATCCATTCCTACTGCTTATTGGGGAAAGAAGTTCGTGGTTACAACCTCTTCTTATCGTTACAACGATGTTATTCGCGTTACTGCCCTCCATAACAACTGCCAGGTAAAAAAAGACGGCATACTTCTTACAACCCTCAACGCGGGACAAACCCACGAATTCACCATGCAAAATTCGGAAGATGCTGTTTACATTGAAACGACTGAACCCGCTTGTGTTTATTTGTATTTCACCGGATATGACTACGGCGGAACGGATGGAGACCCTGCATCTGTTATCATCAATCCCATTGAACAACAAATCAATGAAATCACTTTTGGAACTTTCGCCACCAATTACGCAAATTATCATATTGTAAACATCGTTACTGAAACGACACATGTAAACAACATGATGCTTGACGGCACAAATATTTCAAATTCATTCACCCCTGTTGCAGGTAATCCCACCTATTCCTATGCAAAAGTGACAATCTCACCAGGCTCGCACACATTGGTTAATACATCTGGCGGCTTTCTGGCACACGTCTATGGATTAGGGTTAACAGAGAGTTATTCATACTCTGTAGGAGAAAGCACCATCGACCTTAATCGCCAGCTTTATGTTAATGATATCAATGCTTCTATTTTGAGCAACGGGACATTTGCCTGCCCTAATGAGCCCATTACATTCGATGCCCAAATAGAATACCAGTACACCAGCATCTTCTGGTATTTCAACGACGGACAGTTTGATACAGGACGGGTGGTGGTGCACCAGTTCGCCACCCCTGATGATTACGACGTTACCGTACTCATTGAAAGGGAAACCCACAATTGTTTCAATAATTTCTATGACACCATTTATACCCCCATCCACATACTTCCCATTCCAACCCATACAACCAATGCGACAATCTGTCCTGGAATGTTGTATACTTTCAATGACAGTACCTATACCGAGGCAGGAATCTATATTGACACGATTCCCTCAACTGGT
Organism: Bacteroidales bacterium; assembly: GCA_016290715.1. Lineage (GTDB taxonomy): Bacteria > Bacteroidota > Bacteroidia > Bacteroidales > WCHB1-69 > UBA1756. Next base: position 5,249 of record JAEEUY010000153.1, on the reverse strand, counting down.
TTGTGCGACAGTATCGATGTGCTTGATTTAAGTTTGGAGGATCCCCCCATGGTAACCCACCCCAGCAGCATTTACTGCTTAAGCGACTCTTTCGCAATAGTTTATGGGGATGGATTCCCGACAGGTGGCTTTTACACCGACACCAATGGACTGCCCATGAACGACAGCATCATGTACTTCAACGGCCAAGCAGGGGTATATCCGTTCTTATATTCCTATATTGATGAAAACGGCTGTTCCGACACCGCCAACTTCACTATTTCTGTATATCCTGAGTTTGAACAGACTTTCTTCGATACCATCTGCCAGCAGAATGCGTACAATCAACACGATTTCAACCTTTCTGCTGACAACAACTCCATCTCCGGCGATTTCACTTATACCCATGAACTTACAACCATTTACGGCTGCGACAGTATCATAACACTCCATCTATCGGTATCAGACCTGCCTGACATAGAGTTCGCACCAGCCCCCGAACGCAGCATGTTGTCGGCAAACGAAGCAGTGCAATTCAACAACCTTTCCGACATAAACAATCACAACCCTTATGACAACTATATGTGGCTGTGGGACTTCGGTGACGGGAACACCGAACAGACAACCGATATGTCGGCACAACACACTTACGGACAATGGGGCAGATACTTGGTATCCCTCACTTTCACCTCCAACTACGGCTGCGACAACACCATTTCACATTACGTGTATATTGACGCTGATCTGGAGTTTCCAAATGTCATTACTCCCAATGGCGACGGCGTAAACGACATGTTTGCCATTAAAAACCTGAATCCGGAACTGCCCAATATACTCACCATATACAATCGCTGGGGCAAAAAAGTATATGAAATGGAGAATTACCAGACCTATGCCAAAGATGAGGTGATTTATAATAAAGAGAACGGATTTGCCGGAGAAAATTTGTCCGACGGCGTATATTTTTATACGTTCCACTATGTAGGATACGCCCATGCCGTTGATTATCATAGCACTTTAACCATCATCCGTTGAGATTACTGATATAAGTCTTTTCACTTCCACGAAAGGCTGTACGCTTCGGCAAAGGAAGTGGCGTGCGATGTAGGGTGAGAGAGGCAAGTATGCAGTATGTGTGTCGCCAGCGAGCCTCCTGTCATCAGGCACTGCTTAGGTCGCGTCTCGTCGAGACGCTGGGTCTGAGAGGAGCATCCATTCCCCACTCTGCACTGCGTTTGAGTGGGGTTACTGAGAGTGCGTGCCTTCTGCACGCTGGTTGCCCGCACCATTGCCACCTCATACTGCGCTCCACTTCGTTCCGCTTATATGAGGTTACTAAGATGGCGTGCCTCTGGCACGCAAAAAGAACAAAACGCTATCTATCACACTAATAATCATTGTCTTCCGCTGCAAATGCAGTACCCCACGCCGCCGCCAAAACAGGACCTTGACTTTTCTTTTGCTTCTTTTTTTGTATCAAGACAAAGAAAAGAAGAAGAAAAGATAATTGACGAATGATAGTCAGCAAGATCATTCCGAAATATGATATGGCAACTTATTTTAGACCGTAATACTCCATTCATAAACAGGTCGGATGGATATGTGGTGCCCTTCCTTTTCAATATCGGCCGATTCATGGTCTGTCAGAAGAAGCAGGTTTTCACATTGGGTCTGCCTATTGGCCAACAATAAACCACCCAATTCCCGCTTGCGTGTTTTGTCTGACGAGATGTCGTATGCCACCTGAACAGCCTGAAGGACATTGTTTCCATCGCAGACAATAAAGTCGCACTCGCCGGAACGGTCGTTTAAATAATACAAATCCCAACCGTTCTGTTTACACTTTCTCAGCAGCTGGATGAGGACTATTGTTTCGAGCCGCCAACCGAGGTTTTCGCCTGCAAAGGCGTTCTCCCGTTGGTTCATCATGGCCACGTCAACGGCATATACCTTTTCCTGCGTAACACGCACCTTGCTTTTAGAGGAATATTTCTTAATCCCGACGAGCATATATGCTTGTTGCAGATAAGCAACATAGTTCTTGATGGTATGTTCCGACTTGATATGGAAACTATCAGCAAGATCTGTGGAGACAACGACGGCAGGCGACACATTCAAAAGATGGTGGGCCATCTGCTCGAAAGCGGTTTTATAGGATATCTTGTAACGCTGTTCTATATCTCTTTTGAGGATGTTGTCAACCAGATTAGAGATATAGGTGCGTTTGTCTTCCATAAAAAGGAGTTCGGGGAAACCGCCATCTTTCATATATTTATCAAAAGCAGCCCGACGGAATCCTTCCGCTTTGGTGGTTTTCTTCTCCGTGTCAACTTCGTTCATATCACAATATTCGGCAAAGGAAAAAGGATAGAGGTGTATTTCCTTGGCGCGTCCCGACAAATGTGTTGCCAGTTCACCGCTGAGCAATTTCGCGTTAGATCCGGTGATAATGACATGCATCTTGTTCCTCAACATACGGTTGACGAACAAGTGCCAACCTTTCACATCTTGAATTTCATCCAAGAAGAGATAGTTGAAATCACCATAAATCTTGTATAACACTTCAAGCACGTCATTCAGTTGTTTTGACTCCATCCCTTCGAGGCGCTCATCGTCAAAATCAGCGTATGCGTATTTAACACCCGCATTCTCAAGAGTTTGAAAGCAAAGTGTTGACTTACCGCTTCTACGCACACCAATAACAACCTGGGCTTGGGGACTCTGCAAATCGATGAGCTGTTCTTCCTTGCGGCGGCAAAGTTTGTCCCCCCGCTTTGCCTCCAGTTCCTCTTGCTGGTCGGTGAGGATTACTTCAAGTGTTCGCTTGTCTATGAAGACTTTCTGTTTTGTTTTTGATGCCATAATAACCTTCCAATTTTCGGATGCAAAGATAGTAAAAATGTTTTAAAACGCGATATTTTACATATTTTGCACAATCATAACGCGATATTTTACATATTTTTATATAATTAGACTGCGATATTTTACATATTTTCAAATGATCAGACTGCGATATTTTACATCAGCCCCTATCCTCCTCATACATCTGTATTATTTCAGACATACATTTTTGGGTATGGAATAGTTGATTACGATTCGCATCGTTTTGTGCAACCGCAGTATAAAAAAGATGCAGTGTATCATTTTTGACAAAGGCGGTGGGCTTATAAAAGCAAGGGAAATAGTTATTGTTGTGATTGTTCACGAGAGGCTTTCCAAAGGTATTTGTCTTCCCAATTCGAACAATAATGATTAATCTTCTTTCACGATAGGATATAGTTCTATGAACTCTCCCTGATGTTTTTTCCCGTCATTGATAAGTTCAGCCATTTTACTGCCCACTGTTTCAATATCGTGGAACCCCGGGAGACTCATATTGCCATTGAGGTCGGTGGTGGTGGGACCCGGATGTACCGAAAAGATCTCCACAGGGAGATTATTTTGCTGAAATTCCGTAGCCATTACGCCCATCATGGCATTCTGTGCAGCTTTGCTGGCTACGTACGCCAATGGATGCCAATACGGACTGATTTCTGACGGGACGGTAACATTCACAATCCGGCCATGGTTACGTTCCAGCAGAGGCATCAGCAACTTGGTCAGGGAGAAAGTACCAATGAAATTCACTTCAAGTGTCTCCCGTATATCGTCCATCTCCGTGTGCTGACTATCCACACTCATATCGCCTGGGATGCCGGCATTATTCACCAAAAGGGACAGATCGGGATATTTTTCGTTCATTTCGCGAGCGGCCTGTTCCACGCTGGCGGGGTCCCTCAATTCCATATTTACCCAGCCTAATACATTTGTTCCTATGGCTTTCAGTTGTCCGATGGCTTCTTCTGCCCGTTTCTGGTGACGGGCACCGATAATAATTTTCCAACCACTCAAGCCGAGGTGTTTCGCGATACCAAATCCGATGCCTTTGTTAGCACCCGTTATTAATGCCGTTTTTTCTTTCATAAGATTAATAATATTTTAACTTTTATGTCTATATAACACCCTTTTTTAAAGAGAGGCAGCAAAAGTACACTTTTTTCTGCTACATATTAACGGTTCTCTAAAAAGTGGCGTGCCTCTGGCACGCTGGTTGCCCGCGACATTGCCACCTCATACTGCGCTCCACTTCGTTCCGCTTATATGAGGTTACTAAGAGTGCGTGCCTTCAGCACGCGAAAGAACAAACCGCCATCTATTACACTATTGATCATTGTCTTCTCGCTGCGGATGCAATACCCCATGCCGCCGGCAAAATAGGGCCTTGATGAAAAAAACGTTAAAAAAAATGATGGAATAAAGCGTTAAGAAGTTTACACTGTTTGAGCGCATTACAATACAGTGGGTCATCGCTGGTTGCCTGTTATTAAAAACGACTTTGACTAAAAAGAACAGCGCGAGTTTTGTAAACTTTAGCTTTATGAAGTCATTTTTTAGTTTTTTTCAGCACAGCCTTGACTTTTTCTTTTGCTTCTTTTCTTTTGCGTCAAGGCAAAAGGAAAAGAAGATAGAAGAATAACACATCCTCTCCCCTCTCTACACTGCGTTTGAGCGGAGTTACTAAGAGTGCGTGCCTTCAGCACGCGAAGAACAAATCACTATCTATCACACTAGTGATCATTGTCTTTTCGCTGCGGATGCAATACCCCATGCCGCCGGCAAAATAAGGCCTTGACTTTTTCTTTTGCGTCTTCTCTTTTGCGTCAAGGCAAAAGGAAAAGAAGATAGAAGAATAACACATCCTCTCCCCTCTCTACACTTCGTTTGAGCAGGGTTACTGAGAGTGCATGCCTTTGGCACGTTTGACGGACATCAATAAAAAAAGGCAGCGCGAATGCGCTGCCTTTAACATCTTAATTAATTATGAATTAGTGTTTTACAACAAATTTAGCTGTAATCACTTTATTTTCAGTAGTGATAACCTTCACGAAGTAAACGCCAGGTGCATAAGTCGTTGTTTCTATGCGATAACTATCTGCATTATCCACACGGTAACTATTGACTAATTGACCATTCATGTTGAATACTTGGATGGTTTGCATATTGGCAGCTTCGATAGTGCAGTATTCATCGGCCGGATTCGGATACAAGCGGTCGATAGTTGCAACGTAATTATTCAAACCTACCGATACTTCAACCGTAACACTGGCATTAGCGATACAAGAACCATTAGAAACGATAACCGTATAAGTAGTTGTTGCTGCTGGAGTTACCGTAATTTCAGGCACACGGTCGCCCGTAGTCCAAGAGTAGTTACAACCTTCACCTTCGGT
>JAEEUY010000152.1 GCA_016290715.1 Bacteroidales bacterium | reverse complement strand
GGTGGCATAATCGTTAGGAGCTACAGGCCGCGACAGCCAGTCAAGCAGGTTCTTCACATGACCAGGATAACTGAAATTATACTCTGGTGTAAAAATCCATACGCCGTCGGCTTTGTCCACGGTCTCCCGCAATTTTTTAACCGCGGCAGGGGCAGGAAACTCCATATCCTGATTAATCAACGTCACGTCGGTATAGTCAAGATACAATACTTCGGCATGTCCTGACAAATATTTTTCCGCTTCTTTGGCAAGCTGTTTGTTGAACGAGTCTTTTCTCAATGATCCAACGATAAATAAAATCTTTTTCATTTGCATAACTTTAATATGAAGTGGCAAAGGTAATCATTCCCTAAGTACCTTTTGAAACCGAAAAGTATTTTTCCCACTCTTTTTATCTAATTGTTTTTATAACTATAGTTATCAAGTGATACTAAATATATGAATTTGCCGTTAACCTTATATGCTTGTCATCCGTCACTCACGTCATTGGTATGAACCCCGATTTCCCCACCTGTTGTTCATTAACGGTTTTTATGCAGGCACACTGCGAAATGATGTAGCCCAATTTGACATCCCTGCCGGGAGCTATTGTTTTCGCATACAGTTTGGCGGGAAACTTCCTATTGGGAAAACGGGCAAAAATCTTGATCTTTCGGTCTCTTCCACACAACAAATTAATATCCGGCACGGGCAGAATACAATTGTTACGTTTCATGATCGCGAAAGATTATGGAACATTCTCTTCGATATTGATTTGGTCGTTTGGATAACTTCTTTTTTTATCACACTGCCAACTATATACAAAATAATTTCTGATGCTTTTTTTGTACTTTGGCTTCTGCGGTTATTGCTTATACGCAAACAATATTATCAAATCGGCATCCGATACGAAAACAACGAATAATCATTCTTTTTACACAAAATAGGCTGTTTGCAAATTATCTTCCAAAGCAGCCTGTCATTCATACGAAAATATTAAACTAAAAAAGGGATAATTCCGAAAAAAAATGTATTTTTATAGGCGAAATAATAGAACTTTATTTTAATATAACATATTGATTATGAATAAGATTGTAATGATAACGGGGGCTACAAGCGGTATCGGTCTCGGTTGTGCCAGAAAATTTGCCGAAAATGGCGACAAACTCATACTGACAGGGCGCAATAAGAAACGTCTTGAAGAAATCAGAAAAGAATTGACAGAAAAAGGTACACAAGTGCTCACACTACTTTTTGATGTGAGGGACCGTGAGAAAGCGACACAGTGTATCAACGAATTACCTGAGGAATGGAAATCCATTGACGTATTGGTCAATAATGCAGGTTTGGCTCTTGGTTTGGAACCGGAATACGAGGGAAGTTTTGAGGATTGGGAAACGATGATTGACACCAACATTAAAGGGTTGCTAACCATGACCCGGCTCATTGTACCTGGAATGATAGCGCGTAACTGTGGCCACGTCATCAACATAGGGTCAGTAGCTGGCGATGCTGCCTATGCCAATGGGAATGTTTATTGTGCCACGAAGTCGGCGGTGAAAACCATTACAGACGGTTTGCGCATTGATGTGGCAAACAGTGCTGTAAGGGTTACTAATTTGAAGCCCGGACTTGTAGAGACCAATTTCAGCAACACACGTTTTCACGGCGACACGGAACGTGCGGCCAATGTCTATAAAGGTATTCAGCCTCTTACAGGCGATGACATCGCCGATGTGGCTGTATATGCCGCTAATGCACCTGCCCATGTACAGATTGCTGAAGTTTTGATTCTCGCCACCCACCAAGGTAGCGGGAGTGTTATCGTTAGAAAATAACTGAAAATATAAGCTACTTTTCTTTTTCTATAAGAAGTCTTCTCCGTTCGTGCAAAACGAATGGAGAAGTTCTTATTTCCAGTGGCTTTGCTGTTTTTACTTGGGATGTGAAAATTGTTATGCGTTATTCTTTGCAAAAACTTGTTCGATAAGTGCAACAAATTCTTGATAGGCAAAGGTATCACTTAATTCTTTCAGGGCGAGTGCCAGACCACGGTAATGCCATTCGTGTGCCTGTTTGTCGCTCACATGAAAGAGTTCCCATAGTCGGTCGCCTTGTTGGTCATAGTCTCTGGCAATGGCTCTCATGTTACTCAATTTATCGCCCATCGCTACTATTTTAGCCTCATGAGAAGCATTTGAAAGCCTGTCAATGGCCATTTGTTTGCGTTCATGCCAGCTATCGGTTTCACTTTTCCCTTCTATCATTTGGTCACTTTCGGAGTGGACCAAGTTAGCCACGCGCATGCCAAATTCTTTTTGTATTTGTTCGTAGGTAACCTCGGTATCTTCGATTGTATCGTGCAATGCGGCGGCGGCCAATAGTTCTTGGTCGGAGGTAATGGTAGCTACAATTGCAACGGCTTCCATTGGGTGAACAATATAGGGGAATCCCTTTCCTCTTCGTTCTGTATTATGATGAGCCTGAACAGCAAAGACAATGGCTCTATCCAATAATTCTGTATCAATATATTTATTTGCCATAAATCAGCTCTAATAAATTGTTCCTTCCAGCAACGCGCGGAATTGTGGCATTGCACGATGGGTATCACGTTCAATGATCAATGTTTTGAGTCCGGCATATATTTTCACTTCCTCCATCACTTTTTCCATATCTGCATCTTTCCCAAAATATTCTATAGCAAAAGCATTCCAAAAACGGTTTCCGGTTGCGAGAGACATGTGAAAGACTTCTTGCATCCATGTTTCATCATTCAAGCAACAACAGAGATACACCATTCCTATGTCAAACATAGGATAACCATAGCCGAAATCGCCGAGATCAATAAAATAGGGTGTGCGTACGCCGTTTTCTTCAGTAAAAATGCCATTGCTAAACTGCAGGTCGCCGTGAATTGCCGTTTTTGCATCGGGAGCGGTTTCAATAAAATGGTGGATTTTCTTTTTTTGTTCTGCTGTAAAAAACGGGTTCGCTTCCAGCAGTCCATACAAGTGATCCTTCACGCATTCGAACTTGGTAGTATCCACTTCGGTAGTGTGGAGGCGTTTGCAGAGTTGTGCGAACTCGCGGGCATATTCTTCGGTGCGTTCGGGCTCGTCTCCGCAAGCGCGTGAGTAGGAGCGTTTGCCCACCAAGCGATGGAAGCGGATGCCTAAACGCTCTCCGTCGGTAATCAAGTCTCCAGGTTCAGGTGTTGGAATACCTGCTTCAAAAACTTTTCGTGCCAGTTCCAACTCTTTTTCTGCTGTCTCAAAATTGCGGAAATATATTTTAACCATGATGTTGGAATTGGTCTTATGATTGTAACTTGCGCCATTAGCACCTTCTCCCGAACGTTCGTATTCGTTCAAATCAATCAAAATAGGTTTCATTGGTATAATTATTTATTATTCATAAAAGGTAAATTTTCGGCTTGATTGAAGGTCATTTCTGCCAACAACTCGTTTTGAGGATTTTCCCCGTTGATAGCATTAAAAAGACGAACCAAGCCCATTCTTCCGCCTCCTTGGGACAAGATATACACAATACATATATTCTGCATTCCCACCGAGGAAGAAATAATATCAAGATCGGTATTCCCTAACTGATGTCGGGCTAATCGGTACGCATCGTCGCTATATTGCTTGATGATACGACTTACATCGCCGAGGGTTTGACATCCAAATGCCTTAAACACACGCAAGTAACCCATCAGAGGGACCTCTTGTATTTCTGCCTGGTTGATGGCAGCGATTCTGCGGTTGAGGGGATCCAACGGACGCGCGCGCAAAAAACTCCCGAAAGTGTCACCATCCAGTTGCACATCGTCTAACTTGCCATTTTGCACCAATTGTTGTACGCGCCGGCGGTAGTCTGTCAATTCCGTACGAATACGGCTAAATTCGTCATCCGCCATCTCAAGCATACCTGCCAAGCGATTCATCTGACGCAAGTACTCTTTCGGGATCTCTATTCCTGTCTTATAGCCTGTATCGTGATTGATGGCAGCCCATGCGTGTTGGAGTGTGGTGCGGATTTGGAGTTCAAAGCGTATTTGATTCAATTGCGGGGATTCGGGATCACAATATAGGGAAGAGGGAATACGACATATATAATGCAGTGAGTTATAGCCAAAACTGTCCAGCTGATGCAGTCGGCGTTTGTCCACCGAATTATCCCAGTCAATGTCAAATAACTGCTCAACGATAGAGGCAAGACGATCCACATCATCAGTGTAAAAAGTAATAATACGTGCACCTAAAATATCTGTTATATCACCCAGACTTTGGTATTTATAACCTTTCAGTTTTAACTTGCCCGTCAAACTCTTTTCGGTTTTAATACGTGCCTCCACCGCAGTAACTTCCATTCCAATACGTTCCAAAGTTTGATGTAATGTATCAAGTATCACCATTTTCATCTTCTCCATCAGAGGGAAAGATGCATGGTATTCATCCATAATAGTTTGGCAGTGAATATCTAATGTTTCCATTATTGAATTTCAAATAAACTAATAAAACCGGTCATAACAAAAACTTGACGGATATCGGCACTGATATTGCGCACGATAACTTTACTGCCTCTGGAAGCAGCTTCTTTTCTTATGGTCAGAAAGATGCGTAAACCGGAAGAGGAGATGTATTCCAATTGGGAACAATCAAGGATGATTTCCCGATTGCTGGCCTCTAATAATGGCTTTACAGCTTCCGCAGTAGCTGCGGACGTGGCTGTGTCAAGTCGTCCGTTAAATGTAGCAATCAACTGATTTCCATTTTCTTGAATTTGCGTAATCATATATTTTAGATTTTTTTGATAAGCGTTAATATATTTTTGTCCTCTTTACGTTGATAGGTTATGGAATCCATAATTTGTCTTACCAGATGGATTCCTAGACCACCGATGGCACGTTCTTCAGCCGAAAGCGTGATGTCTGCTTCCGGTTGGTGCGTTGGGTCGAAAGGCACACCGCTGTCGGAAATGACGAAGGTGATTTGTGTGTCGCTTTTTTCCGCTTCGATGAGCACGGTTCCTTTTTTATCTTCTTGGTATGCATAGAGCATGACATTGCTGACAGCTTCTTCCAAAGCCAAATTAAGTGTCATATTCAGGGATTGGGGAACGTCCAGACTTTCAATCCATTCTGCTAAAGTGGGGATTTGTGCAATGTCGTTTCGCATCACAATGGAATGCTTTACGGGGATTGATTTTTCTTCTTTAACAGGTTGGTCGAGAGGTAAGTAGCGAATTGAAAGCATTGTCAAATCATCACTTTGTTCGGCTTCACCCACAAATGCATTCACGGCATTCAACATTGTTTCTATTTGTTGTTGGGCGATATTCTGTGCCTTTGGGTCATTCAAATTTTCTTCAAATTTGCGCAATGTGGCGATCATGCGGTTTTCGCCGAACAATTCATGGTTGCTGTTTTCGGCTTCTGTCAAACCGTCTGTGTATAAGAAGAGTACATCTCCACGATGCAAGGTTGTTGTTTGTGGGATATAGCTATAACCTGACAAAATACCCAAAGGCAGATTGGGGATTGTAGGCAGTTGTTCTACGGCTGGAGTTTCACTGCTGTGGCGTTCAATCAGAACAGGGGCATTGTGCCCGGCGTTGCAATAACTCAACTGTCCGGTAGTTATATCCATGACACCCAAGAAGAGGGTTACAAACATATTTTGTTCGTTTGCTTCTGACATGGCATCATTCATTAGCATACAAATGGAAGAAACATCTTGTTCGTGAGCGGATATAGACCGGAAGAGCGAGCGAATTGTGGCCATCACCAACGAAGCCGGCACGCCTTTGCCACTCACATCTCCCACGCAAAAGAACAATTTATTATCGCGCAAGTAAAAATCGTACAGGTCGCCTCCTACTTCCTTCGCGGGAATAATCATTCCATACATATTGATGTCCTGACAATTAGGATAGGAAAGGAAAGTTTTCGGGAGCATTGACATTTGTATATTGCGGGCAATTTCCAATTCGCCCATCAAACGTTCTTTTTGTGCATTGGCTTTTGCCAAACGTATAATGTCCACCCCAGCACGATATATGATAAAGGCAAGCAAAAACAATCCTGCCAGCATCAGAATCGTTACAACGAGTCCCACACGTTTAAGATTAGCAAAGATAATATCTTCAGGGATGATAATCGCCATGCGCCACCCTGTAGCTTCTATCTCTTCATAAAAAGTCAGGTATTTGCGACCGGAAGCCGTATCGGGTGGCGGAACAATATCAACGCCATCTCTGGTACAGATGGAATAATAACTTTCTTGATATACCTGAAGATATTGGGAAATATGTTGCAAGTGTTCTAATGAAATATCCACTCCAGCAACGGCTACTATTTCTCCTTGTTTGTTTCTTATGGGTAAGGAACAAGTTATCAGCATTTGTCCTCCGCCCTCCTTGTCGTAATAAGGATCACTCCACACGCAGTGATCGATTGTCAAACCATTTTGATACCACTTTGACTGGAAATAATCGTGGTTAGTGCCACCTATCATGCGGGTTTCAATTTCTTCCTTGTCTCCTGGCACGGTTTCCTTGCTATATACTTCATACCAGTGGCCATATTCTGGAAAGTAATCTGCTTTATAGGCGATACCAGCTCCTAACATATTGGGAGTGTGTTTTACTACCGCACGTGTAATCGCTTGAATAGTTTCAGGGTTATCAACATTCTGTTCTGACATGATAACCATCATTTTTAATGCTGCTTCTATTTGAGTAGTAATCACAGTTATCTCCAATTCTGCACGTTTCAATTCACTTTCTGCTCTACGAACAGCTTCTTGTTTGATTCCATTCTTGGAATAAAAATATTGAATGCACGAATTGGTTTCTAAAACAATAGCCGCAACCAGCAAAATCAATAATCCGCGATGGGATTTGAAATTTCTTTTTTTGTGTGATTTCATAGGTAGTAAAAAAACGCGACAAATTTACATTAATTTTCGGAATTATTCCCTTGGGTCGTACAAATGATTTTCAACAAAATAAAAAAATCTTTTGTATGGAACTTTAAAAACCACAATGTCCCAAAAAAGTATCGTAATTATGATTTTTTCAGCAATAGTTTTGGAAGCAGAACAGCAGTTTCTTCTGTATCTTCCTTCCCTTTCCACGCTAAAATAAAATCTACTTTAGCAGAATAAACCAGATATCCCTTGTCAGCCCAGCTTTCAAGTGTTTCACGCGCTTGTTTTGAAATACAAGCCACTTTTTCTCCAGAATCTAAACCAAAGAACCCATTATCATAACGCAGAGGCTGCCCGCTATGCAAAGATAAAATCAGTTTTTTCTTTCCTTTAAAATAATCTAAAAACACATCGTGCATAGTGAGTGCCAAAGTGATTTCATCGGGGACTTTGTACAGGTTCGTGTCTTTTTTATAATCGATATTTTTATCTATTAATGAGGTGAATATTGGTGTATTGCAATGAATGAACAGATTCCGTTTGGCTCGTGTTATCCCCACATAAAGTTTGCGGTATTGTTCATCGGTATTAACCTGTATGTCGTCCAAAAGCATATAAACCGTGTCAAATTCCCTGCCTTTTGATTTGTG
>JAEEUY010000013.1 GCA_016290715.1 Bacteroidales bacterium | reverse complement strand
TTTGGTACACTTCTTCAAATGCTCAAAAATTCACGTGCCGCTATCGTTTCTTTCCATGGGAATGCCGATAAAATCGTCCCTTATGATTATGATACGCCAATGGCTTTTCTTAAGTCTGATGTCAATGGGCTCTTTTTTGACAAAATGTATGGTTCGGCAGCCATTCATCGTCAGGCCAAAAAGCTGAAATATCGAGAGAAACTATATACGTTCGACAATGCAGGCCATGCCCCTCATGTGGACGAAAACAACCAGCCCAATGATAAATTCTGGTTTATCCAAGATAAAATGACACAGTTTTTTTATGAGGAGTTTGTGCCTGCTTCAATGAAACTTGCTGATATGGGGAATCATTATTTTGGTTTGTTGGGTGCTCCTGAAATCGATCAGCTGTATTGGAAAATTGAAGGGGGATTTATTTTGGGAGAGAAGTCTGATCAAGTGCGTGTTATCTGGAGACAGGATGCCCCCACACATCGCTTATCTGTTTCCGGAAAACTGAAGAATGGGGCTGCTGTGGAAGACACCTATTCTCCAGACAGCCCAAAATAGAGGGAATATCCACCGCTGATAATTTCCACAAAAATATTATTTTTGCAAATCATTAAGATTAACAGTAACTATAATTTGAGTATTTATGAAAATTATTTTGATTCTGGCCCTATACGTCCTTCTTCCCATCGTAATCATATTGTTATTCAATAATTTCGCGTGGGCGAGGAAAATTGGCACTGTTGTGATGGCTTATGCTATTGGAATTATTTTTGCCTTAACAGGATTCGTGCATTTTGATGCAGGAACTGTCGAAGCAATCACTTTCAGCAAATGGCAATCCACATTGATGTCTGTTACGGTTCCGTTGGCCATTCCATTAATGTTGTTCAATTGTGATTTCAAACTATGGACAAAAGCGTTACCAAAAACAATCTGGTCGTTGGTGGGAGGAATCGCCGCCGTACTGGTCGCGGTGGTCAGTGGTTATTTTATTTTTAAGAATCAGCAGATTCCTGAGTTTGAGAAAGTGGCAGCAATGATGACCGGTATTTATACGGGAGGGACTATGAATTTTAATGCTTTAGGGTTTTCGTTGGGGGTTGATAAAACGGTGATGGCCACGGTGTTGGCTTTTGAAATGGTACTCACCACGCCTTATATCTTTTTCATTATTGGTGGTGGTTACAAGGTGTTCCGTAAAACACTTCCGTATCAAGATATTACCAAACGCGGTCGTAAAGATGATGAAGTGGAGACCAAAGATGTGGAGAGTTATCGGGGCATGTTTCAAAAGGAAAATGTGGGGGGGATGTTTATAGGATTGGGGCTCAGTATTCTTTTTCTTGCAATAGGTGCAGGATTGGCATTGCTTCTGACAGGGACACTCAACGAACTCGTTGTCATTTTAACCATCACAACACTCTCCATTCTGGCATCGTTCTTCAAAAAAGTGAGAGAATTGCCCAAAACGTTTGAATTAGGTATGTTTTTCATTCTGATTTTCTCTGTTATCGTGGCTTCTTTGTTTGACATTCACAGTGTGAACGGAGCCTCTGCAATGATTGGCGCTTTTGTAGGGTGGGTGATTTTGTTGTCAATGATTCTGCATCTCATCTTTTGCCGTATTGCAAAAGTAAGCGGGGACCTGTTCTGCGTGAGTCAGGTGGCGCTGCTTTGCTCTCCTCCTTTCGTGCCTCCGGTAGTAGGAGCCATGGGCAATAAAAAAGTATTGATTAGCGGTATTGTCATCGGTTTGGTGGGATATGCTATGGGAACCTATTTAGGGGTCGGATTGGTATATTTTTTAGGATTATTTGCATAATTTAGGATGTTTCGTCGCATTTTTTTCTTGATAATATTGAGTATGACATGCGGATGGACTTTTTCCCAGTCGCTGAGCGAAATTTATCTGCATTTTTCTGAAGATGAATTGAAAGTGCCTATGGAAGTGCGGCATAAAATGATTTATAACAAGGGAAACACGCTGATTAATTATGATGGCTATTCCTTGAAAGTGTATGATAAAAGAGCCAAATTCATACAAATCATCACCCCTTTGAAGCATACATACGAGATTGCCGTTTGGAAATTGAACAAAAAGGATATTTTGGTCGCATTGTGCGAAACCGATGATGGCAGTGCCAAACAATCTGTTTTGCACTTCTTCCTGCCACAACAAAATTGGAAGGAGGTGCCCGCCAGCGAATATATACCTGATTTTTCATTGGATGATATCTTTAGTGCCAAGAAATTGGAAAAAAATTATTTGACTATAAAAACATTACTCCCTGATTTTCAGGTGAAAACACAATTTTTCCTTCCACAAAGCGGGCATGATATCATTGTCGTTTTCACTTGTTTGGATGAATTGGAAAAAAGTGATTTTAAGAGAATTTACAAATATTTGGATGGCACAATGTTGGATCTGGAGTGGACAAAAGAGAAATTTGTAAAAGGTCCTGCCTATTTTTTGGTAAATTAAAATATTAAAAATGAATAAGATAGAAGATTTATATCGGATTTTTGAAGAGTGTAGGACAATCTGTACCGATACGCGTTATATTTCGCCTAACTGCTTGTTTTTTTGTTTGAAAGGTGCCAATTTTGATGGGAATGCGTTTGCTGAAAAAGCTTTGGAATTAGGGGCATATACGGTAGTTACTGAAAATAGTGATTTGGCAGGGAAAACGGGATTTTATGTGGTTGATGACGTTTTGAAAACCTTACAGCAGTTGGCACTATTTCACCGTCAGCAGATGAAAATCCCTGTTTTGGGAATTACAGGGACCAACGGGAAAACAACCACGAAAGAGTTGGTTGTAGCTGTGTTGGAAACAAAATATAAGGTAGCCTATACGCAAGGAAATTTAAATAACCATATAGGTGTTCCCTTGACTATTTTAGCAATCCCTCGTGATACACAAATAGCAATCATTGAAATGGGGGCCAATCACGTTGGCGAAATTGAGGATTTATGCCAGATTGCGCTTCCCAATTTGGGGATCATCACCAATATTGGCACTGCCCATATTGAAGGTTTCGGTTCCAAAGAAAATATTATCCTTACCAAAACCGCCCTTTATCACGCAGTCAAGAAACAAAAAGGAACTATTTTTGCCAATATAAATGATGCGATTCTTACAAAACACCTTCAAGATTATGAACAGGCAATCTACTATGGGAATGCCCAATGTGCTTGCAATGGGAAAGTTATCAATATGACACCTTTCCTTCAAATGCAAGTGGGAGACCAACAGTTTGAAACACATCTTACGGGAGAATATAATTTGTACAATATTTTATGTGCCGTCACGGTCGGATTGCATTTTGGCATTGAACTGAAAGAAGCCTGCAATGCCATTGCCCACTATGAACCGCAGAATCACCGTTCCCAAATCATTGTCAAAAAGAGCAATACAATCATTGCAGATTATTACAATGCAAATCCTACCAGTATGAATGCGGCACTACTTAACTTGTCCCACTTGAATCACCCCAAAAAAGTGGCCATTTTAGGGGATATGCTTGAATTAGGGGATGTGAGCCAAGAGGAGCACAGAAAAGTGGTTGACTTTTGTCAAAAGAATGGAATTGAGTCCTATTTTGTCGGAAGAAATTTCGGGCAATTTTCCTCTTCTTTGCATCATTTTTATGATAATACAGATGAATTGAACCAATATCTGAAAAATCATCCGATTACAGACGCAATGATATTGGTTAAGGGTTCTCGGGGAATCCATCTGGAAAAAACGGAAATATTGTAAAATTGCAGCGTTTCAGGTAACTATTTGCGGATTATAGTGCGACGCAGATCAAGCATATTGATAGGATTCGGATTGATATTCTCAATATTAGCTTGTACAAAACGCACCACTTTATCATAATAAAGAATCATTACAGGAGCGTCTTCCATGAGCATGGAGTCGAGGCGGGTATAATAATCGTTGCGAATGCTATCATTAATGATGGTTTGCGATTTCTCAAATAATTTGTCATATTGTTTGTTTACGTAATGGGTGTAGTTGGACCCGTTGGGTTGCAAATTTTTGGAATAAAAAAGTGCGAGATAGTTTTCCCCGTCAGGGTAGTCGCAAATCCAAGAGCCCCTGAATGCGGGCAGTTTGTAGCCACGCATCATTTCCCGCTGCTGTGCGGCCTGTTGCACATCAATGGTAATGGAAATCCCTATTTTGCCCAATTCATGCTGGATATACTGGCACAAATCCAAATAGGAGGCGGAAACAGAAATAGGGATAGACGGGAGCCCCTTGCCATTGGGATACCCCGCTTTCGCAAGCAACTCCAGTGCTTTTTGCGGATTGTAATCATACCCTTTCACCCGTTTCGGATCAAAAGAAAGCATTCCGCAAGGAATAAATCCGGAAGTGCCTGCATAACCGATATTATTGCGTAAATAACGCATCATTTTATGACGATTGAAACCATAATTGAGCGCTTGTCGGATTTCTTTTTTTAACAAGGGGTTGTCATTGTGGTCGTCCCGCAGCATAAACCCAATGTATTCTGTATTCAAGTAGGGGGATGTGAGCATTTTTATTTTCCCCTCATATTTCTGTTGTAGCATTCCATTTTTGGTGAGCAAGGCATCTTTGTAACACGCTTCTATGCCCGACATAAAATCAATAGATCCTTTGATAAACTCCATAAACACAGACTGTTTGTCAACGATGAAAGAGATTGCAACGGCATCGAGATAGGGGAGGCGGGTGCCTTTTTCATCCACTTCATAATAATGGGGGTTCTTCCGCAATACCAGTTTAATGCCTTCTTCCCACATTTGCATTTGAAAAGGGCCTGTCCCCACGGGATGGCGACGGAATTCTTGTCCGAAGTGCTCTATCACTTCATGGGGGACAACAGAACAATATTTCATTGCTAAAATACCCAAAAATGGAGGGAAATATTGGGAGAGGACAATCTGAAAGGTGCTGTCATTCAGGGCAATGAATTTTGGATTTCCGTGTTCATCGCGAGCCACATTCTGAAAAATCCATGCACCAGGGGAAGCCACTTCCGGCGAAGTGATACGCGACAGACTATAAACAAAATCTTGGGCGGTTACTTTTCGTGGTTTGTCAAATTGATAGTAGTCTGTATTGTGAAAATACACATCTTGGCGAAGGTGAAAAGTATATACTTTACCATCGTTGCTGATTTTCCAACTTTGGGCGATGGCAGGAACAATATGCAAGGAGTCGTCCAAATCCACAAGACCATTATAGAGCAGATTGCAAGGCCAAATAGTCGCTTGTCCTGATGCAAACGCGGGGTCTAATGTGGTTATTCCGCTTGATTCATTGTAGCGAAAAATCATTTTGTCGTTATTGAAATCCGTTTTCTTGCAGGAAACAGCGATGAAAGAAAGGATGATAAAGAGTAAAAAAGGAAATTTTTGCATCATTAAAAGGGCTTGTTTTAATCCACGATAGCGGGGCAAACTTACAAAAAATGTAGGATAATGTATATTTGAGGCAAAAAAAAAGAGATGAACAAAATTCACCTCTTTCTTTTTGCTTCAAAAGAAAACCTTATGCTTCAGGAGCTACTTCTTGAGCTTCTGTGGCTTCAGCAACGGTAGTATCAGCAACAGCTTCTGGAGCTTCTTCTACTACAGTTTCTTCAACAACAGGTTCAGTTGCTTCTACTGGAGCTTCAGCTTCAGTGTTGTTACCACCACAAGATGCAAATAAAAAAGCAGATACTGCAAGGATTCCAAATAATTTTTTCATTTCTTTCGTTTTTTAAATTGGTTTATAAAATTTTAACGCGGCAAAATTACAATCTTTTTGTTTTGCTATACTTTTTTTTATGTTAAAGAATGTTAATCAACATCCACAAACTCACACCATCCGAATTTATCTTCTTCTTCACCAAATTGGATACCAGTCAGACGTTTGTATAATTTTTGGCACCAAGGTCCGGGTTCTCCGTTTTTGGCGATTTGGTAAACAGTGCCGTTCTCACGGTCTTGAATGGAGTCAATAGGTGAAATGACGGCGGCAGTACCGCAGGCGCCGGCTTCTTCAAAAGTACCGATTTCATCGATAGGAACGTGTCTTCTTTCAACTACCAGTCCCATATCTGCAGCTAATTCGCGCAAGCTTAAATTGGTGATGGAAGGAAGAATGGATCCTGAATCCGGAGTGATATATTTGCCGTCTTTGATGCCAAAGAAGTTGGCAGGGCCGGCTTCGTCGATATATTGTTTGGTCTTGGCATCTGCAAAAATAGAAGCGGCAAAGCCTTCATGGTGGGCTCTTTCGCCTGCACGCAGACTCGCGGCATAGTTACCGCCCACTTTCACGTGACCAGTACCCATTGGAGCGGCACGGTCATAGTCGCGCACCAATTGCATTTTCACCGGTTTGAAACCAGCTTTGAAATAAGGTCCAACAGGAGTAACAAAAATCATAAACAAGTATTCGTCAGCAGGACCGACACCTACTTTTTCCCCTGTACCTATTAATAAAGGACGCAAGTATAAAGTGCCGCCCGTTCCGTATGGAGGAATAAAATCTTTGTTTAATTGAACCACTTTCCAGCACGCAGCCTTGAAAATTTCATCCGGAACTTTTGCCAACATAATGGCTTCTGCAGAACTTTGCAAACGTTTGCAGTTCTCTTTCCATCTGAAGATACGAACTTTGCCATCTTTTCCCCTGTAGCACTTCAAACCTTCAAAAGCTTCTTGACCGTAATGCAGGCAAGTAGCAGCCATATGCATGGAAACTTGTTCCGAAGAAGAAATTTCTAATTCACCCCATTTGCCATTTCTATAATAGCAACGAACATTGTAGTTGGTTTTTACATAACCGAAAGATAAACTACTCCAATCAATATTTTGCATAATTTTTTTTAATTTGTGTTTGATAAAATCAAACGGTTAGTTAAATGATTATTAGTTATAAATTATTTGTAATTTTCTAAATATTAAAAACTTAAGAGACACTCAATGGTATCACATTCGGTTAATTTATCTCTTCCTTTCAAAGCATTTATCTCCATCAAAAAACAAGTGGCGATAAACGTGGGGGCAAAATTCCTCACTATCCTAATGGCTGCAGAAGCGGTGCCGCCCGTAGCCAGAATGTCATCAAAAATCAATACGCGCTGATGGGGTTGCATCGCATCCACATGCATTTCAATGGTTGCTTGCCCATATTCCAGATTGTAGGATTCCTTGTAGGTTTTGTAAGGAAGTTTCCCCGCTTTGCGAATGGGGACAAAAGGAATCCCTAATGCTAAGGCCATGGCCGGTCCAAAAAAATATCCTCTGGTTTCCAATGCCACAATCACATCCAAATTCAAGGGTTTTACTTTCTCAAGTAGGGCATCAAAAGCTTCTCGGAAAGCGGCAGGATCATTCATGACTGTGGTAATGTCGATGAATTTGATGCCTTTTTTAGGGAAATCCTCAACGATTCTGAATTTATTTATGTCAAGCATAGATGATTTTGTTGTTTAATGAGGTGCAAAATTACATAATTATTTTATATAAGTCGCCTATTTTATGAAAAAAATGTCTAAAAGAAAATCCAGAAAATATTACCAACTAATAATTAATTATTTGTATCTTTGCACCCGTTTTAAATAAAAAAAATCATGGCATATATTGAACCTAAAAGTTATCCTTACACGGATGCACAAATTCAAGAAAGACTTGCACAATATAGAGCAAGTGAACTTAAATTTTTTGATTATCCTTCAGCCTATCGTTTTATCTTAAACGTCATTGACCTTACTACTCTTGAAGGTTCTGACAATACGGCAAAGATTGACCAGCTTTGTAAGAAAGCCTTGGGTTTTAAAGATGAAAGCAAAAAAATACCCACTACTGCTGCGGTGTGTGTAT
>JAEEUY010000151.1 GCA_016290715.1 Bacteroidales bacterium | reverse complement strand
ATTTTTTTGAATCTTTATAGTCAAAGCGAGAACTTATTTACTCCAGAATTCCACCCATTTTCTTTCTTCCTCGCTGAAGTCGTCCATTTCACCCTTGTATTCCGGGTTGGGCAGATACCATTCGGTGGAATTGAAATAGTCTTGCAATGCTTTGTTTTTGAAGATGTATCCTCGGTAGGCGAAGGGCAGATTCTTCAATATGCGGCGTTGCTCGGGGGTGGTGACGGAGTCGTAATTGTAGTTGTAATCAGAACTGTCGATGGTGAATGCCGATGAGTATAATCCACAAAGCCTTGACAAAACCTGTGCAAAGGGACGGTAATATTTGGTAAGAAAACTTAAGTTGGTATTGTCTGAAGTCTCTTCACTGTAGTAATATGTGCTGCGTTTTGTGATGTACAATTCCCCCTCGGGATGGAAATTGGCCTTGCGGAAGGAGAGTCTGCCCTCTTGGATATGGAAGAGGGGACACGATTTCATGCGGGAATCTTCATCCCAAACCCAGACGCTGTCCACTGAGGTTTTTCCTCTGCCGGTGAAGACCCATTCGTCGGCGGTTTTGAAGAAATCGGGACGAATCATGAACGACTCGTGGTCGCCCATGTTGATGAATAGGAGAAAGTCGTCGATCTGGTGGTTAGCCCAGCGGTTGGCGGCAGTCAGCACGTAAGGGAAATAGAACTCCTCACCCACGGAAAATGAGAGGTCGAAGTCGTAAGT
The DNA here is from genome assembly GCA_016290715.1 of Bacteroidales bacterium. Taxonomy (GTDB): domain Bacteria; phylum Bacteroidota; class Bacteroidia; order Bacteroidales; family WCHB1-69; genus UBA1756. The sequence goes on along the minus strand of JAEEUY010000151.1, from coordinate 1,844 downwards.
GTGCTGGATAATGTTCAGCCCAGGGCGGAACTGCGCCTTGAAGTGATAGACATAGTCGATGGGGAGTCCGGGCGGGTCGCCCCAGGCGGTCAGTGTGTCTTCAATCTGCTGCGGGCTCCAGTGCAGGAAGCGGCCGTTGGCGTAGTATGGCGGCAGAATGTAATTGTCGTGTTTGTCGTATCGCCCGGATTCCACGTTTGCAATCTCATAGGTGAGTGGTTCGCCGTTCATCACCACCTTGAAGTTTCGGATGTGAGGGTGCTTCGGAAGCATTTTGAAAGCGTCCGCCATGCTGTTGTACGGTGACTTGGCTTCAAATCCGACTAATAACTCTTTTTCGCCCACAGGGTTGAAGAACTCGTAATAGACGGTCACCTCCAAGTGGTTGCCCACGCGGTTGATGGTCAGCACTTCCTTCTTCACGCTGATGTCGGTTTCGGTAATCGGAATCAACTGGTTGCCGGAGGCGTAGAAAACACCATCGTTGGAGTAGGAGCAAATTGCTGACAAACAAAAGATTAATAGAATTGTCGCTTTTTTTATCATGCGAGATGGAAAGCGGTTTTTATAATGATGATTGTTTTCTTTTCTTCTAAAATTCATAATTGCCATTTTAAAATTTTTGCAAAATTAAGAAAATTTTTTATATCAAAAATTGTATTCATATTTCTTTCGGAAATTTAGATTTCAAACTTAATCTGTTTCAGTTGGAAGATAGGCGTCAGGACCGAAAATTTCCTTGGCATAAGGAGTAAGAGGAGTGTGTTTGGAGAGCCAAAAGACAGGCATTTTCACAAATAGCATTCCACAGCAATAAGGTTGTACACTATAGGGATTGTACACCGCAGTGATAACTGAACGAGTGCTGTCGATAAAAAAACAGTCAGGCAAAGGCAACCTTTCTTTGTATTCATCAAAGAGACAATCGGTAGTGTTGCCGTCTTCACGATTGACAACCAAGTCTTCCAAAGCACGAATGAGTATTTCTCCCAATTCGGCAGTGTCAATCAAATCTTCAAGATGAATGATTTTTTGCGTGTTAAGGTCAATGGTAACATTGTCAGTCATATAGTAGCCATGTGCTGCACCTACGGTGTAAAATTCTTTGTTGATAGTAAAGGTGGCTAAATTGTCATCAATAAAGCATGTGCTGTTAATGAGAGCATAGGAATAGGTAGTGACGGAAATAGAGTCTATTGTTTGGACGGATAGTGCTTCGTCATCTTCCTGCCAAGTTTCGTTCAAGAAGTTTTCAGCGGCATCTTCTATGGTTCGGGCAGTAGTATCTGCAAAAATATGCTGTATCAAAACTCTTTCCAATTCAGTACTAAGGCATCCTTTGTCGGGCCATTGAATGGAATATTTGTTTTCCACTTGCCATCGGTTGTCTTCTATGATAGGAAGTGTTTCATTAAACACCTTTTCCAAGCATCGTTTGTCTTGGATGGTGCGGGTGGTGAATTGTGTCTGTTTTTGCCGGCATGCAACGGTCAAAAGAAGGATACTTGTTAGGGCTAAAATTATTTTTTTACTCATCATTTTTTTGTTTATTTTTGTATAATATTAAAAGGTAAATATCTGCCTACTGATTTTTTGTAGTTAAGATAGGTTTCGCCGAAATCTGCTTCTAAGCGTTTTTCTTCGCTTCTCACTTGTATGGAAAGCAAAATTACTTCTATGGCAAAAATCAGTAGCGGCCACCATGTCCACAAAAATAGCAGTATTCCGATATCATAGATATAAATGCCTACAAGCATCGGATTTCTGCATAAACGATAGAGACCGTGTGTCATGAGGCACCGGGTGCGAGGTGCACTTTCGAGTCCGTAGGCGTCAAAGGGATT
>JAEEUY010000150.1 GCA_016290715.1 Bacteroidales bacterium | reverse complement strand
AGTCTTCCCAATAACGAAAATCAAAATTCTTCTGTCCGAAGGCAGAAAAAGCACAAAATAAGAACCCTAATGTGAGTATTTTTTTCATTCTATTGGAAAGGAATATACATTTTTGTCTGACCCAATAAACAGCACTTGATTGTTCCACAAAACAGCCTGCAAAACCCCTGCGGGCAGGTAGGCCAGCCAACTCTGTCTTAACGCCTGAAAATCATATAGGAACAATTCATCCTGATCAATATAAACTACCTGATTATCAGAAATTTGTATTTTACTTTGGGTTATTAATGTGATGGTTTTCAAATATGTTCCAAAAGCATCAAACATTAAAATGCCCGTTGCGGGGTCGTGCAGGAAAAGTGATTTTTCAGGGATAGCAAGCAAGGCGGCTGGCGATGACAGTTCATTATCAATAGAGATACGCCTTTTTTCTTTCAGGAAAAAATCCACAGCAATCAGCTCTTTCGCACGGTTGTCGTATAACCAAATCAGATCATCGGAAGAGAAAGTAGCCAACGAAATCGAATAGTAGTGATTTTCCAGCAAGTCAATGGTTTCCATCAGTGGGGTCATTTGCGAATCGAGAAAAACGATAGCCCCCGCATCTTTGTAAAACAACATGATTTTCAATGGATTATCAACATCCACAGAAGTAATCTCACCCAATTTGAAGTTGGTATAAGAAGCCACCACTTCGCCTGAAGAAGAGAGTTTGTAAATCGTATTGCCGTTCAAGAGGTAAATATTACCCAATATATCAAGAGAAAGGGACGTAGCTTGCGCTGTCCCTATTCTTTTATATTGATTTTCAATATTTTGTGAAAAAGCAGAAGAAAGGAATAACCAAAATGACAGAAGCCAAAAGAGGGTTATTTTTCTCATAAAATACTATTCTCCGAATATTTGTTTTAATTTTTGACCCAATTCATCCCCGCGCAATCCCTTCGCAATAATGCGGCCATCCTTATCAATAAGGAAGGTGCAAGGTATCGAATTAACACCATACAATTTGGCAGCGGCACTTGACCATCCTTTCAAATCGCTCACATGGTTAGGCCATGAAAGGTTATCTTTTTGAATAGCCTCCACCCATTTTGCCTTATTATTGTCCAAGGAAACACTAAACACCTCAAAACCTTTGCTGTTGTATTTCGCATACAAATTAACCACGTTGGGGTTTTCACGACGGCAGGGACCGCACCATGATGCCCAGAAATCGATCAGCACAACTTTGCCGCGCAAGTCCGAAAGTTTTAGGATTTTACCCTCAGGATTGGCAAATTCCAGCTCCGGAGCTATCTGACCTGCAGAAGTCCTGAATTGAGGACTATTGATTTTATTGTAATTTTCCACCACCAACGGATGAGTTGGATATTTCTGATGCAAAGCCGTCAGCACCTCTCCTACCACCTTCTTGTCTGTAGAAAAATTATCAAGGAACATCAAAGTCGCCAAATCGGTCTTGTGATCCAGCATCAGCTGCGACAAACGATTCAAGATGAGGGCATCTTTGGTGTTAAACTCATTCTGATACTGCGCCACAATACCTTGTACTTTGGCTTGCGCTTCCACTACAATGGAGTTGCCCAAACGGGTTATCAAATCAGACTGCGAATGAATCTCTTCTGCATTTTTACTTGCCGACTTATTTTTATTAATCAACTTGGCGAATGAGTCGGCATAAGTTGATTTCAATTTGGCATTTTCCAACTTCCCATCATAAAGAGCCTCTTCATATTGCGCTATCAACACTTCCGCCTCTTTCGCATAATCGCTCAAATTGAAGGAAACGATTTTGTGAAAATCGTTCAATTGTTTCAGATAAGAGGACACATTGTCGTCAAAGCTCTTATATTGTGCATCCTCCATCCTTTTTTCATACGGTCTGGTATCCAGTGCGTTCCAATAATTCACATAAGAGGCATAATAATTCTTCAATAACTTCAGATTGGCGACGGCAGCATTCAGAAAATAGTCAAGATATTTTTTTTCCACCTTTCCCTTTTTAGCACAAACATCCAAGAGGTTGTTCATGGAATCGCATTTTTGCAACGCGGAGACAATATCGGGTTGGACATCCACAAATGACTGGTGAAATGCTTTGAACCCTGTGGCATAATCAACCAGATATTGTTGGGCCTTATTATTTTGCAATTCGCGGTTAATGCTATCCAAGCAGGCAGTACGGCGTGCCAACAAATCTGTCAACTCTTTGGTGAAAGCGATGGATTCAGAGCCTGAAACGCTCACAACTCTCTGTAAATTATTGGCATCTAATGTTAAGGATATTTTTTCTTTTGGCGACAGACACAACAGAAAAGATTGTTTTTCACTAAATTTCAGCATATACATATCCGTGCTGTCAATCGGTAGCGACAACGAGAAGTTCCCTTTGGCATCAATATCCGCATGGGCAAGAGGTGTGCCTGTATTTTTATAGGCCGACATCAGGTAAACTTCACTAAACTTATTATTCTGTAATTCGCCTTTGATTGTTACATTTTGAGCAAAAGAGGAATAACTTACTATCAATAAGGAAATTAAAAATAAAATATATTTTTTATTCATAAGAAAAAATGATAATTTGCTATTTTAAGAAACGATAAATAGAGTGTTCAAATTGTTCTTTTGCATAATCTAAAGTAACTGTAATAGCATTTTTTTTAGAATCAGGGAATTCATACATCGCATTATTCATGATTTTCTCCACGATGGAGCGCAATCCCCGCGCACCCAATTTCAGTTCAACAGCCTTTTCAACAATGTAATCAATAGCCTCTTCTGAAAAGTCGAGTTGAATATGATCCATCTCAAACAACTTGATATATTGTTTAATAAGAGCATTTTTAGGCTCTACCAGAATTTTGTGCAAGGCGGTTGCGTCAAGATTATTCAAATGAGTGATAACAGGGAAACGGCCACAAAGCTCCGGTATCAATCCAAAAGTTTTAACATCTTGAGCGGAAACGTATTGCAGCATATTGTTTTTGTCCACGGAACGATTTTTGCTATTATAGCCAATCACGTTGGTATTCACTCTTTCTGAAATAATCTTATCAATGCTGTTGAATGCTCCCGATCCGATGAAGAGAATATTTTGGGTATTCACTTCAATAAATTTTTGTTCAGGGTGCTTTCTTCCCCCTTCTGGCGGGACATTCACCTTCGCACCTTCCAGCAGTTTCAGCAGGGATTGCTGTACGCCTTCGCCCGAAACATCGCGAGTAATTGACGGATTGTCAGCTCCTTTACGAGCTATTTTATCAATTTCGTCAATAAAAACGATGCCGCATTCCGCTTTGGCCACATCGTAATTGGCGGCTTGCAGCAAGCGTGTCAGAATGCTCTCCACATCTTCGCCCACATAGCCTGCTTCGGTAAATACGGTTGCATCGGCAATACAGAACGGCACTTCCAGCATTTTAGCAATCGTCTTGGCAATCAACGTTTTACCTGTTCCTGTTTCCCCAATCATCAAGATATTGGATTTCTCTATCTCCACATCATCATTCTCTTCTGCGGAATGAATCAAGCGTTTATAATGGTTGTAAACGGCAACGGAAATCACTTTTTTAGCCTCATCCTGACCAATCACATATTGATCGAGATTCGCTTTTATTTGAGAAGGTTTGAGAAGCTTAGGGGTAAAACTCCTTTTGGTTTCGGCCGCGTTGGCACGGGCATTTTCGCGAATCATGTCGGCGGCAGCACGCACGCAACTTTCACATATAGCACCGCTTAGTCCATATATAAGAGGATTTGCGGCCGTCTCCGGACGACCGCAAAAATGACAAAAATTATCTTCCTTAGAGCGTTTTGCCATAAACAATAATTGCTTAAAATTTATTTATTTCTAATCAAAACCTCATCAATCATCCCATATTCTTTTGCTTCCGCGGCAATCATCCAATAGTTGCGGTCGCAATCTTTCCATACCTGATCGTAATCTTTTCCTGAATGGTGGGCAATAATTTCGTATAGTTCTTTTTTCAACTTTTGAATTTCTTTTGCTTCAATTTCAATATCCGAAGCCTGCCCTTGCGCCCCGCCGAGGGGTTGGTGAATCATCACGCGGGAATGAGGAAGTGCGAAACGTTTGCCTGCAGTCCCCGCACACAACAGCACTGCCCCCATTGAGGCGGCCATGCCGGTGCATATCGTGGAAACATCAGGACCGATATATTGCATCGTGTCATATATACCCAAACCCGCATGAACATAACCGCCAGGCGTATTCAAATAAATCTGGATATCGCGCTCGGAGTCTTGGGATTCCAAGAAAAGGAGTTGGGCTTGGATGATATTGGCCACATCATCATCAATAGGAACCCCCAAAAAAATGATACGATCTTTCATTAGGCGGGAGAACACATCCAGCTGAGTGATATTCATGGGACGCTCTTCAATGATGTATGGCGTAAGGTAATCGTTTACCACAGAGGTATAACGATCCAAATGCAAACTGCCTATACCGTGATGTTTTACGGCATAATCTCTAAAATCGTTTCTCATTATTCTGCTTTTTTGGTTGCTGTTTTTTTGGCTGGAGCCTTCTTTTTAGGTTTGACCTCTTTTTCCTCCTCCTGTTTTACAGGCGTTTCTTCGCTTTTAGCCGGTTTGGCTGCCGTTTTCTTGGCACGAGGTTTTTTCGTCGTTTTCTCTTCCTCCTTTGTGCCATAAAGTTCGTCTGCAAACTCCTTAAATGTAACTTTCTTAACTGTCGTCTGCATATTCTTCATCAGGACATCGGTAATTCTTTCATCAAAAAGATTATCGTAAATATTCTTTACGGCTTCCTTGTTTTTCATCGTGTCATTCACCAATGCATCCAATCTTTCGGCGATATCCTCTTGGTTGAAAGAAGCGAAATAGCTTTCCACGAAATACTGACGGATATACTTCTTAACATCCTCTTCCGTAACCTTGATTTCATTTTCTTTGGTCAGTTTATTTTCAATCAGCTGCCATTTGAAGGATTTCTCATATTCCGGATATTTTTCTTCCAACTGTTCAGCTGTCAAATCTTTTTGGGAAAGAAGGATGAATTTTTTCATGAAATCCACAGGGAAATCAACTTTCACATGATCAAGGAGCATACCGATGGCATCATTGGAAAATTTGCGTTTGCTGTGCGTTTCCCAGTCTTTTTCTATTTTGGCGGACACTGCTTTGCGCAAATCCTTCTCATTTTTGACACTTCCATCAGGATAAGCCTTTTTGAATAAGTCTTCGTTGATTTCTGCAGGGGTAAGATGACCGATATACTTAACCGTCAATGCCCATTTTCTATCTTCGTTTTTGTCGAGAATGGTAGGTTCTGTTTTTAAGAAAGCCGCCAACTTCGTTTCGTTATCAAACATCGTGTTCACATCCACTGTTACAACCTCTTTCAACTGTTTGCCAATGAATATTTTTTTAGCTTTATCACTCAAATCATTGGTATAGAAATTGCCATTCATGTTTTCCCCATACTCAACTGTTACAAAATCATCGGCGGAAATCACATCAGGAGAGGAGTATTCACCATGGCGTTTTCTCAAATCCATAATGGCGTTTTCAATTTCTTCGTCGGAAGCGACAATTTTATATTGGGTAAACGACGGGAACGAAGTGTAATCAACGGTGAATTGCGGTTCGAGGGCAATTTCAAAAGTAAAAACGAAGTCGTTTGGATTTTCAAAATCAACGGATGTTTTTTCATCCACGGGAAGCGGTTCGCCCAAGATGTCTATTTTTTTCTCACGCAAATACTTGTACAATTCTTCATAAAGCATATTATTCACTTCATCAGCGATGAATGATTTTTCGTACATTCTTTTGATCATTCCCATGGGGGCGTTACCCGGACGGAAACCCGGCACTTGTGCAGTTCTACGCTGTTTTTTCAAAGCGGCTTCCACTTTTTCCGCATAATCTGCTTTGCAAATATCAATTCTGATTTCTTGAAGTTGTTTTGATTTTTTTTCGATTTGAATGTTCATTATACAATATATTTAACGTTAAATTTTTGAGGGTGCAAAGATAGTAAAAATTTGTGAATGATACGACCTCTTTTTTTCTTTCATTATTGGATTTTATAAGACAAAAAAAAAGACAAATTTGTTTGATAAAAACACAAAAAAAACGGGATTCTCATATTGAATCCCGCTTTAGTATAAAGAATGGGAAGATTATTTCTTCACAAACTTAGTCGTCAGTGTTTTTCCTTCCGCCGTAGCCTTCACAAAATACAAGCCAGCAGTTAAGTTCTCAACATTCACAACAACTTGGGTGCTATTGGCTTCCATGCTAACAATTCTCTTTCCTGCCAAATCATAAATCTCAACCAGATTAATGATGTTAGCAGATTGAAGATTGATTTGGGAAGAGGCTGGATTCGGGAAAATAGTGATGCAAGAAGGGGCATAATCTGTTACTGCCACGTTGCCGCCTTCACCGCCTTGGCCACCTTCTCCACCTTCACCTCCTTGACCGCCGCCTTCTCCGCCTTCTCCACCACCGCCTTGAGTCGGTGTAAAGGTCACATAAACGCTATGGTTATCTGTAATATTGGTGATGCTGTAGGTGCCATTGCTAACGCTGCCGGTAACATCAATAGTATTATCGGTTACTCTTGCAATTTCGTATCCACTATTAGGTGTGATGGTCAATAAGATATTATCGCCGCAAGCCACAGAAGAAGTGGGAGGCGTAACCGTTCCATTCGCATCACAAGTCGCATTAATGGTATAACGGGTAGGTTCATAAATAGCTTGGAAAGAGTGGTTGCTGGTAACATTCGTGAATGTATAGGTATTATTCACCACATCGTTCAACACGCTGATACCATCCACCAACACATTCTGCAATACATTGCAGGCGGGCACATTGATTGTAAAGGTTTGCGAACCGCCTTCGCTTACGGTTACCGTCCCTCCCGGGGTTACGGAACCGTCGCCATTCAAGACATTAATGGTGTAAGAATTAGAGCTCGAATTCTGATTTTCAAAAGTTACCGTCAAACAACCGGTATTGTCGTATGAATAAACCTCATTCCATTCTGGATCCGCATACGCTTCAAGACAAAATTCGTGGGTTCCGTAGTAATTATAGGCAGCTATTTCTGAAGCTGTCAATACCACAAAGTTATTCCAGTAAATGCCATAACCCGAAGCAATGCTTTCAGATTGTGAGTAGTCAGTACCTATCAAGGAACCATCCAAATACATATTAAAGTATATAGTCCCCTCAAAATCAACGGTTGGATCAAAGTCATCATTCCAAACCACAGGATAAGGAACGAAATCGCTACCGTAAGGAACGGTCCATTCCGTAACCATTTCTTGGTTATATGGGTCATCCATAAACTCAACTATGAAATCGATATCTCCGCCGGGATTGGAAGGATCTTCCGCATAGCCTTTGATTCCCCAGTTACCAACAGTAAAAGGCAAACCGTATGAGTTGGCATCATACCAAGTATAATCATCATAATCGTAAATGAGCGCACCCTTTCCAGTAGTTGCCGTGTATGAATCATACGACATCAATGTACCTACCGCATTGTTGATAATTACACCAAACCATAGTTCTTGAGAAGCGTCAATGGCAACAGGTGTGTTCAATGTTACAGTATTCCAAGACTCGTATTGAACATTGGAAACTGTTTGTGAAGCCACCAATGTGCCAGGATCCATTACTGTACCGGAAGAATACGACCCTCCTTTATAAACCACCACTGTATAACTACCTTGAGAATAGGCATAATCAGGATTACCATATTCATCATCATAGTAAGCAATTTCATCTCCCAAATAGAAAGACACTTTCGTTAAGTTATAGCCATTATAACTACTCAGGTCGCTCGCAGCAAAGCGCTGTGCAACCTCCAAATCTATCGCACCATAATCTCCACTTGTAATAATGGCATTTTCAAGTTGCGCTTCATCAGCCCATGTCAACCAAGTTGAATTACGATCTGAATGGGGTGCAGGTGCAGAAAGATGATACGGCTGCAAACCACGTTGTGCATAGCCCAAATTGAAGACCATGGCACAAACAGTTAAAAAGAATAGAATTTTTTTCATAATTACTAGTTTTGGTTAATACTTATATCCTATCTCCTTTCACTGCTCTCTAGCAACAATATACATAACTCTATTTTGCAAAATGGTACAAAGAGCAGATTTGCAAAAATAATATTTTATTTTTTACTTTTTCACTTTTGATAAAATTTTACATATATATCTGTATATTAAAGCATTAGATATATAAAACAGGGGTTCATTTTCTCATTTCACAGCCCTCAAAAGCATAAAATAGTGGATAATTGTATGGTAAGCTAATAGTGCCCAAGACGTTTGCTGCAAAGTACCACTATTGCGAGAAAAAAACATCCATTCGAAGCAGCCGTTTTCATTCTTGCTTCTTTTCCTGTGCCTTGAAGCAAAAGAAAAAGTCAAGGCTGTGCTAAAAAAACAACTTCATAAAGCTAAAATTTCTAAAATTCGCGATGTTTGTCCTTTTGCGTGCAGAATGCACGTTATCTTAGTAACCTCATATCAGCGGAACGAAGTGGAGCACAATATGGGGTGACAACGGTATTGATAACCAGCGTGCGGAATGCACGCTACTTTTTAGAGCCCTCCATCCTCCCCACTTCCTTTGCCAAAGAGTACTGAGCTTTCGTGAAAGGAACGAGATTGAGGTGGATGAGCGATATCTTCTGTGTGATGATAGGTAGCGTGCATTCCGCACGCACGGACAATACGCAGTTACGCACCTCAGACTGCGGCCTGACAGCCTTGTCTGAGGTTACTAAAATCTCGTGCCTTTGGCACGATGCTTGATGTGCATCTTGAAAGAATTATATCAAACTGATTAACTGTTCAATATCCTCTTCTGTAGTCGCCCAACTTGTAACAAAGCGAACCGTTGTCTCTGTTTCCCCGCGGGTGCCCCATATCTCAAAAGAGGCCGACAAACGCAACTGGTCCATCACCTCATTAGGCAATTTCACAAACTGCTGATTCGTTGGAGAATCTATCACTACCGGCCATCCTTTCTGCTCGAAAGCGGCACGCAATTTCATGGCTAATTCATTGGCATGGCGCGCTATACGCACATATAAATCGTCTGTGAAAAGGGTGGCAAACTGTATCCCTTGCAAACGGCCTTTGGCAAGCAATGCCCCATGTTGTTTCACAATGGGGAAAAAATGGGGAAGGATTTTCGGATTGGCAGCCACCAGTGCTTCACCGAACAAAGCCCCACATTTGGTCCCGCCAATATAAAAAACATCGCAAAGACGGGCAATATCGCGCAAGGTAAAATCGGCAGCGGTGGAAGCAAGCGCATATCCCAAGCGAGCCCCATCCAAATACAAATGAATATGGGTTTCGCGACAAATCCTGCTCAATTCCTCCAACTCCTCCAAAGTGTATAGTGTCCCCAATTCGGTGGGCTGAGTGATATAGAGCATCCCCGGGGCAACCATGTGTTCATAAGTGTCATCGCGATAGAAATCACGAATGTAGCCAGCCACATCACGGGCGCTCACTTTTCCGTCGTATGAGGGCAAAACAAGCACCTTATGCCCTCCCCTCTCAACAGCTCCGCTCTCATGCACATTAATATGCGCCGTGCTGGCAGCCATCACCCCTTCGTATGGACGAAGCAAGGCGGAGATGGCCGTTGCGTTGGTCTGTGTGCCTCCCACGAAAAACTGCACAAGAGCATCAGGGGCAGCACATTCCGCACGGATACGCCTCCTCGCCTCTTCACTATATTCATCCAAACCATACCCTACCGTATGCTCCAAATTCGTTTCCATCAGCCGGCGCATCACTTCCGGATGTGCCCCAGCCATATAATCTGAATCAAAATACAACATGTCGGCTCATTATTAGCGGGGCAAATTTACACAAAATATGAAGAGTTGCAAAAATAACTATCTTTGCAATTCTCGAATAACGCAAGTACTATTTTATAAAAACATATAAATCAAATAGATATAAAAAATATTTAAACGATGGCAGACGGATATTTGGAAAATCGTTACGATGAAGTTTTTGGAAAAAATGCAAAAAAAACAATTGTCAAGCGCGTTTCTTTGGACAACTTGTTGGAACGCAACCGCAGTTATCGCAGCTACCACACCGATACGGTTGTTTCCCGCGAAACGTTGGAAAAAATAGTGGCGGTGAATCCGTTGGTCCCCTCCGCTTGCAACCAGCAAGTGCTTCGTTTCAAGTTAGTAACCAAAGACAGCGGAGCAGAAAAAGTTCTTGCCAACATCAAATTGGGGGCTGCCTTGCCAGAGTTACACTTGCCTCTGCCGGGAACCGAACCGGAAGCTTTCATCATTATATGCAGCAAAAGCCCCGAAGGAAAGTTGGTAGATATAGACTTGGGCATTTCGGCACAAAGCATGTTATTAAAAGCCACGGAGTTGGGATACAACGGCATCATTATTGGGGCTTTTCATAAAGAAAACATCAAAAAAGCCTTTGAACTGCCGTACGATCCGTTGCTTATTGTTGCCATCGGGCGTGGGGCCGAGCTCATCCGTTGTGTGGAAATAGCTGAAAATGAACCTCATGCCTATTACCGTCAGCAGGGCATCCATTTTGTCCCCAAAGTACGTTTAAAAGATCTGCTCCTCTAACCTATCATCTCCAAACCATATAGGTGATATTGGGGTCTTCATTTCGGGATGGGTCGCCAAAATCGTGGCGTTGTCCGTCTTCCGAGCGATAGAAACCGAAGGCGTCTCCGCCCACCAAGTAGATGGCGTTGTCAATTCCATAGTCAACCAGCGCTTGGGCGAAGTCGTGAAAAGTAATCTGTGCACATTCCACCACGATAATCCGTCCGTCCTTTTCGCATAATGCACGACGAAGCGACTTCCCTGTCGGCTTGTTATCAATAGCCATTCCATCCACCACCAAGGGATACTGGCGGAAGAAATAGCCCCCATTGTTGATGGCCTCCTCCAGATAGGGAGAGTTGTCGGCAGCTCCAATCACCACCTTTTCATCAAGGATGGCACAGAACCCTTTTTTGGCCTTCCCCTGCGACAACAACTGTCCCTTATAAACAAAAGCGCCATTGATTTGGTGGTTATCTTCCCGCACATCCGCCGCACGAACAGCCAAAAGAACCGTCGTATCATCGGCACTGAGCGGTCCCACATGCAACGCAGCCGTCCCATCAGCGATGGAAAACAGGCGGAGTTTATGCCCATTGACTTCCGTTTGCGCAATAGAAACTTTTCCGGCAGAGACCGCCATCTCCGTCCCCTTTTCTTTACTCACCATCCCTTCATTATCCTGACCAAATTTTACTACGGGGTCATGTTCAGAAGTATGCTTAAAAAGATGGAACAGCAAGCCTGCCGCAAACAAAAGAATGATAGTCACCACAATGAACCATCCTTTCCGATAAAAAGGCTTCGGTTTCTTCGTTCCCTGCAAGATATAGAAATCGTTTTCTTCGTATGTATTATCTGTTTTCATTGGACTCTTTATATAATATGATGGCTTCTTTTAACTTTTTCAAAATTTCTTCAGAAACGGTAATCTTTTGGACAAAACCACGACGATTGGATATGACCAATTGTTTGTTAGTCATATCCAACTGCGTGACATATTGGAGATTGACGATGGCACTTCGCCCGATTCTGGCAATTGTAAGAATATCTTCATCCCCCAACTGACTCGTAATAAAAGTTTCACACTGATTGAGTTGGTAGGTAAGCGTCAGTTTGCTCCCATCAGAAAAATACCAGTCGGTGTAGTTTTGGGCAGCCTCAATGTACATCAAAGAAGCGGGCTCTACAAGATATATCTGCTGGGAACTCTTGCTGCCGATGATAATCCGCTTGCCCGTGCGACGGAAAATGGAATGCAAATTTTTGAGAATCTGCTTCGAATTAAATCCCGACTTATATTCCATTTTACTGGTAATAAATTATTTATTATAAATATTCCCGTTTAAATAACATCGACAAAAATAACAAATTTCAAAAATTGGTGCTATTACGCGTAACATAATCTCCATTTTCTTTCAAAAGAAAGGTATAACCTCCCAACTCGCAGCAAAAAACATACTTGTTTTTTTTAGCATTTTTATAAATGGTGATGTGATCCCATTGCGGCTCAATGACAGGGCGACCAGTTTTGCCCTCTTCAACACCAACCCCAATGTCATCGTCCCCCCATTCCTCCCTATACCCTGACGTATAATAGGTTTTATCTCCCTTGAAAACTCTTTCCACCTCTATGCCTGTTTCATCATATACAAACTTATCATCGTAGTGCACTTCCATAAAGTCGTGATCACTAAGAAATTTATAAAGACGAGAATCATAATAATCTTCAAATATGAGATCAGTCAGCGTATCGGTACAAAATGAGTTGGTAAGTACTCCACCCTCAGGATGAATAACCCCTATCGGAAGAATGGGAATGCTTTTTTGATCAACAAACAGTGGTTTCATATTTTTGCCATCAAATAAAGAGTATCGGCCATTTTTATATTTATTATAGGTCTTGAATAGTGTATCTTCGGCAAAATACTCAATTTCATCATAACCATCTATCAGAACTTTCCCGGTATAATCAATCACACCCTTAGTAAAGCAGGTGGTGGGCACAATGCAATAATCACCTATAAATTTGAACAAAGGAGTATTCTGCTCCGCATAATGATCGACATTTGAAAAAAATTTAGAAGGATGGTATGCTGAAGAGAACTTCATGGGAATAGCAAGTTTCCCAGTACGGCCATCCAAAAAACCCAAATGCCCATTTTGAGTACACGCACACAAATGATGTTTGGAATCCGGCTCATTGATACCATCGTAATAATCTGAAAGGATTCCTGTTCTCAAAGAGAACAATCTGCATCCCTTTTCCAATTCTTTAGTAATAATCAAAGAATCACCAGTCACATCGGCATATTTGACAACAAGAAACAAATCCCCCAATTCTTCATTATCCGCCGAACGAGCGATACGATACTTCCCATTGTCGTATTCCAACAGATGATAGTCGGAATTGATAGGATGTCTTTCGCAGATCATGTTCTTGCACTCCTGTTTCTCTACATTTTTTTCTACCGACCTATTCCTAACAGAAGGGATGACCAACCAAATGCCCACCCATACGATGACTATCCCACATAAAACAAGACATGGCCATAAAACCATGCGGATTTTGCCTTTCAAATCATGATTTTTGAAATTTTCTTTTAATTTTTTCAGTTTTTTCATAATGAATGTTTTTTAAGGGTTAATAATAAAAAAATAACGTATCTTTTTCAAAGAAAACAGAGCAAAATTACCTCAAAATATCATTATAAAACACTGAATTTTAGTTAATTATATAGAATACTACTATTTTTGTACGAAATGGCAAAGAACGTGTATCAACTCCCCCTTTTTCCAAGGTTTATAGCGACGAAAAACGCTAAAAAAAAGACAAATAAACAATCTGAAAATAGTTAAATTTAGCAATTAACGTCCGCTAAATTTATGACCTTTTGCTTCTTTTTGTGTCAAGACAAAAGAAAAAAGAAGAACCTGATCTTCACCAGGTTCTTCCTATATAGATAAATCCGTACTGTTTCCCTGAACGGTTCCTTATTTTTCCGATGCCGTCAGATATGGCTGGCACACTTTCCGTGCTTCATCCGTAAGATAAGGGGCAAGGGCATCGTATGGTATCACAAAGCAAGGCATACCATCGGCATAGCAAGCTATTTCATACTGTTGGTATGTAAATACCAATCCCTCTTTTGTAGGATATGGGGCAAATTGCGGGAACGGGATAATGTTGCCGTCTATCTGAAGTCTCTCAAAGAGTTCCATTTTTGTCATCTTATTGGCTCCATCAGAATAATAGGATAAAAGCCCTGCAATGAGTTGCGGTTGGAGATCTTTCACACTATGAGGGTCAAGGAATTTTTCCACCAAACGGCCATCCTCTTTATTAAACGTAAGACAGCCATCCCCGCCAACGCCTCCGTGTGCGCCCCCCATATAAATATAGTCATAGGAATCAAACACCACATAATTCAAGGTGTCGGCAGTTTTTTTCAAGGTGTAGGAATACTCCCACGCCGGGAACTCATCAATCAGTTCCATGCGCTCGCCATCGGTCATCTCCTCATTTTCCATGATATAATCTGCACGTTGAGCCGCCTCTTCTTTCGTCAAATGGTTAAACAGCGACATCAGCTTTTCCCGGTAATACACCCCTAACGCATGCGTATCATTCATATCCCCCTGATACGGGGAGAAAAATTGTTCATTCTCGAAGGAAGCGACATGCGTAAGACGCTTGGCAAGCATATCGCACAATTGCTGCCGGATCTGCGTGGCAATATCACTTTCGGCCAGCGGCAGTTCCACATCCAAAGTAAGATATACCATTGCATTGGAATCCTGTTCGTGAATGGTTTCCGTTTTCAGCAAATTCTCATCCGATTCATTCATAAACTCCGGAGAAACAGATTGGGAATTGTTGCAAGAAAACAGCATGAAAATGCCTAATACAAAGAATATTGCAAAAAAATGAACATTATTTCTTTTCATACCAATACTATATTAATGATACCTTTGAATAGCGGGGACAAAGATAGAGAAAAATATTAAATTACATTCAATGTCAGACTATCAGTTTGCGAAGTCTGATTTGATTAGTTTCCGAAAGCCGTTGCATTTT
>JAEEUY010000149.1 GCA_016290715.1 Bacteroidales bacterium | reverse complement strand
GCTCCTCCTTGGTGCCGTTGAGTACGCCCGTCATGGCAAAGGCCATCTTTCCATTGAACATTTGATTGACGAGATAAGTCTTGCCGACCCTTCTGCGGCCATAAATGGCAACAAATTCAGGACGCTCAGAACTGGTATATTCCTTCAGCAATTTTATCTCATGTTCGCGACCTATCAATTTTTCCATAACATTCTATATTCTAACAGGATGCAAAGGAAATAAATTATTCTGAAACCACAATGAGTTTTTTCCAAAATCGTGAAATTTTGTCAATTTTGGAAAAAACTCGTTCCAAAAAGTGTAATGAAAATCTGTTTTTCCCTTGAAAAAATGTAAAAATCTTGAATTATTCGTTGGAAAAAGTGTAAAGAAACCGCTAAAATTCGTTCCAAAAAGTGTAACAATAAAATGCAAATCATTTAAAATCAATATTTTACTTTTTTTTTGCATAAAATAATGGCAAATAAATGTGCAATCATCACGGTTTTCTACCAAAAACGGCGGAGTTTTTGAAGTTCCGCTGTTTTGTTGTAAAGTATTATGTAACGCTTAAACAATAAGCGTGTAATGAGAGACTCGTTGGAGAAAATATGACATAAACAAGCGGCTGCCACGATGCTTCGACAGGCTCAGCAACCTTGTGACAGCCCTACGCCATCCCGCCCGAGCTGTAGGGCTGTCGTACCACCGCAGCCGCATAATTCATTCGCGCATTGCAAATGCTGATATTCAGGCCTCCCGAATTCGGAAGAACCGAGGATGGATGTCATAATAGTTACCTAACAAATTGCGACAACCCTGTTTCTGAATAATATCAATACGTCACCTTGCCACTTATAACACATTGCCATCCACCTGGAAGAAAAGTTGGCCCATAGATTTTTTCTGTATGAATTATATAGGTCATGCCATTATAATCAGTATAATCGCAGTAATAATCCCTGACGAACTCCGACTCATAAGCAGTACTCCACAAATCATGGTGAGTGCATTCTCCATTAATGTACAAGGTTATTGAATGTCCACAATACGAGCATCCTTCTTTAGCAACCATAGGGGAAAACCCATAGTAAGAGTACAATCCACCATCATCATCAGGAGGATATACCTCAGCTCCTTCTATAACAAGCCAATTGCAGTTGCCCCCCCCCCTAATCCATTCACAATCAGAAGTCTTTGTTTCAGGATTAATATGCACTCTAAAACTTACCGTTTTGTAGTTCCAATCCCTATCTCCGACGGTGCATGTTATTATCCTATCATAACGGTCTGAAAACCTTATATTTGTTTTGTACTCGTATGATTCCACTCCTTCATCAAATTCATCAAAATACATACTATATGACAACTCAGTTCCATTATTCACTTTATCCACATGTACCTCAAAAGAATAGAGTCCAGCTGGTGAATACATCGTAAATCCGAAAGCATATTCCTTGAATAATTCCGCCATTTGGCCATCGCCCAAATAGTTATCTCCATAAAGGACTGCGAGATAGGGATAAGATGGTTCTTCTTCTTCCAATGTGGTGAAACTGATTCCTGAACTATAGCCTATCCCTTTCTCATTGACGGCAAAGGCACGAACATAATAGGCAGTGTTAGGGGCAAGATTACTGAGTGAATATGCAAAATCAGATTCTGTTACACAAATATAATTGTAATCAGGGTCGTCATTCGTCCTCCAACAGAACCCTCTATTTATGATTGCACTACCGCCATCGTCAGTGATGGCACCATGACAAGTTGCTTGGTTCGAAGTAATATCGGTAACAGGAGAGATGGTTACTGTAGGTAGTTCCTCCATTAGGACTGGAACAGGTGGGGTGTCTGGTGTAGGTGTGTTTCCAACCCATACCACATCCGCCGAAATGTAAACGAACACATTTTCTGACCCATAGGACACACCAATGCTATTTCTCGCATAAGCACATAAATAATAAACCTTATTGATTTCAAGATCGGTTAGCTCGCATGAAAACTCCCCCAAATCACCTCTAGCCACCATGCGATGGTCGGAAATAGTCGGTGAAACATGGTTTTCTATCGTCGGCGGATAAGACTCCGAATACCAACAAATGCCTCTCTCGATGATGGAATCACCACCGTCCGATTCTACAATTCCCTTACAAATTACACTTGTGTCAGTAAGGATTAGTGAATCTGTTACCACCTCTGGCGTACCAGGCTCATTTTGCGGTTTTTCACAAGAAACAGCAATCATCAACGCAATTAGCAGCGTTAATCCAATTGTAATCCAATTATGTCTTCTCATAGCTTATAACATTTTGTCTGCCTATCGGCCTTTCGGCTCTTACAGATGGGCAAAAATACAGAAATTTTGGATTGGGCAAGGAAAAAAGAGACAAATCTTGCGGAAATCTGCCACAAATGTCATCCTACTTGGAAAAGTATTGCTACTTTTGCAGCAACAAAACAGATTCCAAATTATGAATGCAACTATCGACATCAGTTACAACCAACTTCTGTTACTCCTTCAGCAAATGCCTGTGCGGGCACAATTAAGGCTTGGCAAAGCACTCACCAATCAAAGCATCCGTGCGGAACTTGATTATTTCCTTGATGTTTTCCGCACCAACGAAATCTCGGAAGAAGACATTTTAGCCGAAGTGAAAGCCGTCAGACACGAACGCTATGCCTTGTGTTCATGATTTATTGGTACTCAAAGAAATACACAATTGTCGCATTGTTGATGTTGCAGAGTTTGAGCAAGAAGTTTGCAAATGACCCTCTTAGACTGGCTACCGATAACAAAAAAAGAGACCGACCTGCGCGGTTGGGACGAGGTGGACATCGTGTTCGTCACGGGCGATGCGTATGTCGATCATCCGGCTTTCGGGGCGGCGGTTATTGGAAGAGTATTGGAACACAATGGTTTCCGTGTGGCGCTCATTCCGCAACCCAACTGGAGGGATGATTTGCGCGACTTCAAGAAATTCGGCAAGCCGAGGATCTATTTCGGCGTTTCGGCGGGCTGCATGGACTCGATGGTGAACCACTACACGGCCAACAAACGC
>JAEEUY010000148.1 GCA_016290715.1 Bacteroidales bacterium | reverse complement strand
GGGCACCCCGAAACCGACAGTTTTCATTTTTTCATTTATTCTTCTTTTCTTTTGCCTTGGCGCAAAAGGGAAAGTCAAGGCTGTGCTGAAAAAAACTAAAAAATGACTTCATAAAGCTAAAGTTTACAAAACTCGCGCTGTTCTTTTCGCGTGCCAGAGGCACGCCATCACAGTAACCTCATATCAGCGGAACGAAGTGGAGCGCAGTATGAGGTAGGCAACTGCACTCTTAACCGGCGTGCAGAATGCACGCTACTTTTTTTGAGAACACCATCGCACCGCTTTCTTCGCTGAAGAGTATAAGGCTTTCGGGAAGAGAACGGGATGTGGGCAGATGAACTTGTTAAAGCCACCTACACTAAGCCTATATTTGCACTTTATCTGTAAAATACCTTAATATTAGTATAATACAAAACTTTTAGCGGATAGCAATGATTATTTTTGTACTTTTGCCATATTATTTATTCCCCTCAAAATCCAAAGAAATGAAAAAACTGAACCTTTTGAGTCTGCTGTGCCTATTGGTACTTGCAGTGTGCCTGTTGATTGGCTGCGACAAAGAGACCAATTGTAATTGCGAGTGTGAATGTGGCGGGGGAATCAGTATGGGATACGTGGATTTGGGCCTTCCCAGCGGTACGAAATGGAAGAATATGAACGAAACGAATGCCGGTGATGATTATGATTTTTACACCTACGATGAGGCAGTGCGTACTTTCGGTGACTCCCTGCCCAGTTACAAGCAATTTAGGGAATTGTTGACATGTTGTACATGGACATGGCAGGATAATGGCTATGACAATGGTTATAAGGTTACAGGACCCAATGGTAACTATATCTTTTTGCCGGCGTTGGGCTATCGCTTATGTGATACCACTCTGCATGAGGTTAAGGTCAATGGCATCTATTGGTCTTCCACGATTTACGATACGGATTGCGGATGGTCACTAACTTTCTATTCAGACTACCACACAATAAGCTATGACAGATGTTGTTGCAGTTTTTCTGTGCGCCTTGTTCAAAATTAAGGCATATAGATGACCAAGCACAAGTTTTTGTAGTGTTGTTTTGACTTCAAGTAAAAGTTCTTTTTAGAATAACCCCACTTTTCTAAATATTCTGTAGTTACAATATTAGAGAGATAATTCCAGAATATTCTATATCTTTGCACACGAGTATATTATTTATTAAAATACTGATATATAATTATTTGATTTCTTATTGTTGTAAATAATTAAGGAAAATGGCGAAAATAAAAACAACTGTGGGAAAGCGTTGGGCGAAGTTTTGTGGTTTTTTGCTGAAAAAAATGGGTTGGACCAGTGTAGGAGGACCTATGGAAGGGGATAAGGCGATTGTTCTCGGTGTCCCACATACCTCCTTTTGGGATTTTCCTATTTGCTATCTTTTTTATGCTCAATATGGTAGAGTTGCGCATATCATGGTGAAAAAGGAACTTTTCTTTTGGCCGCTGGGTCCTATTTTACGCTTTTTCGGAGCAGTTCCGGTTAATCGCAGCAATGCTACCGCATCTATCAAAAATATTATTACTGCATTTAATGAATCAGAAATATTTCATCTTGCAATAGCTCCAGAAGGCACGCGTAAGCCAGTGAAAAAATGGAAGACCAGTTTTCACTTGATTGCCCGCGAAACAGGAGCTCGTGTCTATGTCGGCTATTATGACTGGGGGCGAAAGGAGATTACCGTGGGGCATGAGTGGACACTTACCGACGACCCCAATGAAGATATGCGTCGCATTCAAGAGTATTACTCTACTCTCGGCTTACAAGGGAAACACAAAAATAACTATGTAACTCATTAATTTATGGCTAAAAATATAAAAAGTCCCTATAAAATTCGCAGCCAAAGAAGGGATAAATATTGCACAACCCTCAATAAAGTTTTTAAATATACTGCCTCTACCTACGACCATCGCGTGATGTCCCAATTTGTGGATGGGGAGCAACAATACACGTATAGCTCATTCTATGAAAAATGCAATATGTTGTCAACGAGGATGTTGAGATTCGGGGTGAGTGCCGGCGACAAAGTTGCTATTCTGTCGCAAAATATGCCTAATTGGACGTTGGCATTTTTTGCAGCCACTGCTTTTGGACGGGTCGCTGTACCCATTCTTCCCGATAGTTCTGAAAATGAAGTAACCAATATTCTTACTCATTCTGATAGCAAAGTGCTTTTTATCTCTCAAAGACTAATACACAAATTATCAGATAGTTGCCGTGACAGATTAACCCTTGTGGTAGATATTGAAACACTTGATTTTATCAAATGTAGAAAAGAGGATTTTCAATGTAATGGTTTTGTGAAAGACCCTCAACCAGAAGATCTTGCTACTATTATCTATACTTCAGGAACGACAGGAAAAGCGAAAGGCGTTATGCTCAGTCACCGCAATATCTGTCATAATTTGTTGGCTTCTTATAAGGCGCAGCCTTGTAACAAAAAAGATAGATTTCTCTCAATTCTTCCGATGGCACATGCCTACGAAATGTGCGTGTCAAGTTTGTACTCTATGTATGTGGGAGCTTGTTGTTATTATCTTTCCAAACCGCCAACACCTTCTGTGCTACTTCCGGCAATGCGCAAAGTGAGGCCTACGATAATGCTTTCGGTTCCGTTGATTATTGAAAAAACTTATCATCAAAGTGTAGTTCCCACGATTCAACGAAGCCGTATGTTGAAATGGATGGAACAGCATCTTCCTCGCATATTATATTGGTTCATTGGGCGGCAAATGGTTAAAAAATTTGGAGGGAAATTGAGGTTTTTTGGAATTGGAGGTTCGAAATTGGATACCAAAGTAGAAGAGTTCCTTATCAAATGCAATTTCCCGTATGCTGTTGGCTATGGGCTCACTGAAACCGCTCCGTTGGTTTGTAATGTCATGGTTAACAAACGAAAACGTTTGGGCTCTATTGGTCTGGCATCCTATCATGTTGATATTAAATTGGATAATATAAACCCAGAAACCGGAGAAGGAGAAATTGTTTGTCGTGGCGATAATGTAATGTTAGGATATTACAAGGATCCTGAACGCACAATTCAAGTATTGGATGAAGATGGGTGGTTCCGTACAGGCGATATCGCTACTGTGGATAAAAATGGGTATTATTATATCAAAGGCCGTCTTAGCAACACAATTCTCGGCCCCTCCGGAGAAAATATCTATCCCGAAGAAATAGAAATGGTGATCAACGATATCGCAGGAGTGGATGAGTCTCTTGTGATGGAAAAAAATGGTGAATTGGTCGCCCTTCTGAACTTTGACGATAATGTGCTGAACTGGAACCAAGAACGCGAAAATCAATTCTTTGAGAAAGTGGATAACTTGAAAAAGGCAGTCAAGGATTTTGTCAATAAAAATGTTGGAAAGCATTCTAAAATTGACAAGGTGGAAGTAATGGAAAAACCTTTTGAAAAGAGCGCTACACAGAAAATACGGCGCTTTGTTTATACATCAGATGCAGAAAAGAATGATGCCAATGAAAAAACGGCAGAAGCAGAGGAAAATAAAGATCTGGAACAGAAATAACCTTGTTTTGGTGACTATGGTATAAGACTCATCGGTGTTTGGCAATAAAAAAGCGTGAATCTCTTGCCGCAACAGAGGTATCGCCAAACACCTACCAAAGAAACAAGCACTCACGCTTTGAGCGGAAGTGTTGGCTTTTATTGTTTCTTTGATATTCTCTAAATTAAAATCGGGCGAAATTTCTGTTGCGAGAATAAAAGCGACGCTTCATATAAAAAGGGAATAAATATGTTTTAAAACAAAATTTATTCGCTACAAAATTTCATTTTGCGACGGCAAATTTACATTTTTTACCCAATATATTATAACGCTTGATGATATTTTTTTGTCCTTTGTTCAAAAAAGATAGCAAATGATTCGTAGAATGCTAATACTTATGAATTTACAAAGATATATCGGATAGGAATGGAAAAAATCATTGCTGTCCCCTAAACTTATGGCCTTGATGAAAAAAACGTCAAAAAAAATGATGGAATAAAGCGTTAAAAAGTTTACACTGTTTGAGCGCAT
>JAEEUY010000147.1 GCA_016290715.1 Bacteroidales bacterium | reverse complement strand
CCCTTCCCCACCCATCAAAGCTCATTTCAAGGAAGCCTGATTTCTCCGAAAATTTCCCAAAATCCGCCCTTCCAAAAAATAGCACATTTTCATCCGTTTGTGGTTTTACCATCCAAAACCGACCTGTTTTTTGTTAAAATATACCATATTAACATATTGATATTCAATAAAATAAATTCAAAAAAAAACATCATCAGTAACTCGCTCGTAAAAGGAGACCGCAAATACAACTACCCTACCGTCATCTCCATCATCCTCGCCAATTTCAAAATCCCCGAACTGAAAGGAAGTAGCGATTTTGTACAGCATGTGATGCTGAAGGATGACAAGAACAGAATTTTTTCAGAGAAAATGTCCTTCCTTTTGATAGATTTGAGTAAATTTGCCGTCCGAAAGCAGTTCGGGAATCTTTCGGACGACCGGCAGAAATGGTGCTATGCCATCAAGAACATGTGGCGTATGGAAGCAAGCGACATCCCGGAAAAGTACGATGTCTTCCACGAACTGTATGAAGATTGCCAACTGTCAAAACTGAGCACTATGGAAAAAGAGGAATATGAAAAGAGCGTCTTGGAGTACGAGGACGTACAGGACGCGATGGAATATCACCACAGAATGGGTAAAGCAGAAGGCTTCAACGATGGTTTCGAGAAAGGAATAGAGAAAGGTATTGAAAGAGGTATTGAGAGAGGTATTGAAGAAGGGATGGTGAAGGGCAGAGAGGAAGCCCTCCTCCAGACTGCCCAAAACCTCCTTGCCTTGGGCATCTCCCCCTCCGACGTGGCCCAAGCTACCGGTCTCACCGAGGAACAAATCCGACAGCTTCAGTAGAAAGTGGCAACTTGATAAACTCGGGCACCTTTACTGTCCCACAACAAAAAGGACCGCCACGGTGTGACAGCCCTTTTTGTTGGTAAATAATGTAAAAGAATGACTTAATCTGTATCAAAAGTACAACCTTCAGGCGTAGGCTGTTAGGTTCTTTTGGGTTCTTATTCAATGTGCAGTGGTTTCAACAGGTTCAATCGCCGAGACCTCTACCACCAGACACAAGGCTGGCGGTATATCCCACCATTTTTCTCCGAAAAATCCCCAAAATCCACCCTCCCCAAACCAGCACATTTGTGTCCGTTTATGGTCCCACCCCAAACATTCAAGAATCACTGTCGGGACTTCTTGCCAAAAAGACAGAACGGGACGAAGAAAGCGCCCACAGGAGAATCGGATTCCGGATTGAAAAAAATTGAAGAACCTGCTTTCATGAATGTGTTTTTTTATTGCTTTTTAAGCAAACAATATTAATTTTGCCGCTGATTTTATGGCTATGGCATCCTTTCCATTTTCCACAACGGATTTTCCTATTTTTCTTGCGCCCATGGAGGAAGTAAGCGATTCCTCTTTCCGTCGTCTTTGCAAATCCTACGGAGCCGACGTGGTGATTTCCGAGTTCGTTTCCTCCGAAGCACTGATCCGTGACGTACAGAAAAGTCACAAAAAAATGGAGTTCGCGGAAGCTGAACGCCCCATCGGAATACAAATTTTTGGGCACAACGAAAAATCCTTGTGCGAAGCAGCCGAAATTGCCGCCTCTTACCACCCCGATTTCATCGACATCAACTGGGGTTGTCCTGTGAAAAAGGTCGTATCCAAAGGCGCGGGCGCAGCTATCCTCAAAGACATTCCCAAAATGATTGCCCTTACCGCCGCCGTCGTCAAAGCCACTCCCCTGCCCGTTACAGTCAAAACACGCTTGGGATGGGAAGAAAACGACAAACCCATTGTTCAAGTGGCGGAAATGCTACAAGATATTGGCATTCAGATGCTTGCGATTCATGGGCGCACACGTTCTCAATTTTATCAGGGAGAAGCCGACTGGCAACTGATTGGCGAAGTAAAAAACAACCCTCGCATGAAAATCCCCATCGTTGGGAATGGAGACATTAATTCGGGACAAAAAGCCTTGGATTATCGCCAAAAATATGGCGTTGACGGCATCATGGTTGGACGTGCTGCTATCGGCAATCCATTTATTTTCAAAGAAATAAAAGATGTATTCAACGGCAAAGAACCCGCCCTTTATGGTTATGAAGAACGCGTAAAAGTGTGCCTGCAACATTTGCAAGATGCGGTTCCCATCAAAGGAGAACGCACTGCCGTTCTTGAAATGAGAAAGCACTATAGTGGCTATTTTAAAGGGATTCCCCATTTCAAAGAGAAAAAAATAGACCTCATGCTGGCACAAACCGTGCAAGAGTGCGAACACATTCTTCTACAAGCATAAATACAATATTTCGCACTTTTACTCGTTTCCTCTTTAATTTTTATTTTGTAAAAAATGAAAAAACGGCTATTCTTTCATCTTATTTTCACATTTTCCTGTTGTTTTTTCCTATTTTTTTGTGCTGCACAACCCGCCAATTACAAGGTTTTGGATGCCAATTCCAAAAGCAGCATTGTCAAAAAAATTGAGACCGCTTCCAGCCAGATGAACAGTCTGCAAGTGGCTTTTACCCAAGAGAAAAGCTCTGGAATGTTCCTCGAAAAAGTAGTATCAAAAGGGAAAATGTACTACAAAAAAAGTTCTATGCTAAAATGGGCATACAGCCAGCCCACCAACTACGCTATCATCATCAATCCCCGCGGAGCCTTCTTTAAAACAGGCAATAAAGTTACCAAAAACAAAATGATTAGTGAATTGGGGAATTTGTTATTACACACTATTAATGGACAATTATTAACCAATAATAACGATTTTTCCATCACTTATTATAAAAAAGATGACATTTTAGCCATCCTAAAACCGCAAAATAAACGACTCAAAGAACTTTATTCATCCATTGAAGTCTATCTTCATCCGCAAACATACATCGCGAACAAGGTTATTTTGAAAGAGAAAAATGGCGATATTACAGAAATCAAATTCAGCAATCCTCAAAAAAATATCACGATTGCCGATGCTGAATTTCAAGAATAATGAAACTCCGCTGCACTTTTATTCCACCACGAATTTCTGACTTGCACATTGGCGTTTGCCTTCCACCTGCAGAATGTAGATTCCTTTCGGCAATCCTTCCACAGAGATGGACTGATGGGTATTTTCCATATTTTTAGTATAAATATTTCTTCCCATCACATCCCATATTTTCACGCAGTATGTATCTGTTTGTCCAGATGACAAGTCAACATACAACGTTTGATGAACAGGGTTTGGATAAATATGAAAAGGGATTGTTTCTTTTTCTGCAAGCGAATTGTGCAGTTCAGGGCCACGAATTCCCACTGTCATAGAGTGCGAGGAATTGTAGTCGTATGGCCCCGGATTGAGTTCTGAAAGCATATAGTAACTATTGTTATACAATCCGCTCCAACCCCAATTCATGTGGAAATAGTCATCGGATTGATAACCGTCGCAAATAAAAATGTGCGCCCCCATATTCCCTGCCCCTCCATAAAAAATAGGGGCAAAACTATCCAATTCACTTTTAATAGTCGCAATCCAATCGCCTGAATAATAAGCTCTCTCGTGATAGCGGATAGTCGCTGGATAAGCGAAATAATTGGACATCGCGTTAACCAAATTACCAGCTGAAACGCTACTGTAATTAGGACCATAACGCATATTGACTGCCACGCCACAATGATACAACAATGTTGCAACCGCTTCCCTTTCCGCAGCCGGCGACTGATAAGTTAATTCTATCGGCATCTGGCTATAGTCGTAGGTGGTATGTTCAAAATCGGCTGACAACTCGCCGTAGTTGCCATAAAAATTACAATTATACGTGTGGTTTCCAACTCCATGCGTAGGATACTGCCAATACTTCATCATTTGTCCCATGACGACGGCACCACAGCCTGTATAGGCATGACCGCCAGGCCCCATACTATCAGCAGGACATAGTTCGTTGTAGAAGTCGGTTTGCCCCCACTTGGTGGCAATAAGCGGTCCAACAGTTCCCTCTCGGTGTGCAGCATAATGATCTTCCCGAAGCGCATCCCATTTTTCTTTGGTGGATTTGTTGTCGGTAAAAGGACTCCTTAAAATCGCCTCAATCTCATCTGCATAGCTATTCATAAAGAAGAGCATATTATCAGGGACATCCATCAGATTGAAAGTTTCATCAAGCGAATAACCCAAAACAGGCTCAATTTTATCATCCCCACTCACCATCACAAAACCTTTGCCCACATTAAAAACATAAAAACAGGTTAGGGAATCAGCCTCTCCCAAGGATTTCTGCAACGAATAGACGCATTGAGCGGAATGGCATGGGGCTTTCATGCTTTTATAAAAATTCACAGCCACTTGCTTTGCAACAATGGAATCCACTGGTTCTGCACTCACAAACAAAGCAGTTACAGCCAATAATAGCGTAATGCCAAACGTTTTTTTCAGATTCATTTTCTCTATCTGTTAATGCTTGTGATTACATCCCCCTGACGATTTGCCACCATGATTGCAGCCTCCCGAGGTTCCGTGACTGCAACCGCTGCCACAATGATGTTCCTGATACTTGGGAACGCGACAACAAGCAGGAAGTTTTGCCCGTGCCTCATCATTGGCTTTGATATGGTCAGCATCATAGCCCAATTTACTTACATTTGCCCTCAGCGTATTCGCATCCGTTTTCCCCTCATCATAAACAATCGTCAGTTTGGATGAATTCATATCATAGGTGCAAGAACGAACCCCATTCCATTGGGGTACATTTTCCATCATTATTTTCTTGCATTCTGCGCAAACACCATTGGTTTGAATCGTAATTTTCTTTACAATAGATTTTTGTGCATAGCCAGTAACTGCAAACAATGCCACAAAAACCAAAATAAAAATTCTTTTCATCTCTGTTTTTGATTAAATATGCAAGTGCAAAAATACAAAAATTCATTCAAACTCTTAAAAAATCGTACTTTTGCACCCCAATTTTAATGCTATGATTCAAGAAGAGATAGAACAACTTTTTCAATCTCCGGAAAAAGACCGATTAAAATCTTTTATTGCTCAAAATAATGGAAATAAAAAACTATCTATCAATGGATTAAGCGGATCATCATTGGCATTGGCCGCTGCCCCTGCTTGTCAATCGTTGCAACAAAATCACCTGTTTGTTTTCCCCGACAAAGAGTCTTCCGCCTTTTTTTACCATGATATTGAAAAAATGTTGGATGACCAAGGGAAACCTTTGGAAGAAAAGCGGGTACACTATTTTCCTTCTTCCTATCGCAGTCCATATCATTTTGAAGATACCGATAACGCCAACATCAAACTTCGCTCCGAAATCATCAACAAACTCATTTACGATCAACAACATTATGTCATTGTTACCTACCCCGAGGCGCTATCTGAAAAATTAGTATCCACCCAATTTCTAAAAAGCAACTCTTTTACTGTTAAAAAAGGTGAAATTTTACCCATTGATATCTTTATCAATTTTTTGTACGAATACCAATACAAACAAGAAGATTTCGTTTTTGAACCCGGGCAATTTGCGTGGCGGGGAGCTATTTTCGATATTTTTTCATTTTCGGAAGAATATCCCTATCGTATTGAACTTTCGGGCGATACCGTGGAATCAATCCGTTTGTTTGACACCAACACACAATTATCTGTAAGAGAAGTGGATAAGCTTCACATCATGCCGCTCGTCTCAACAATGGAAACGGTAGAAAAGCGGGTGAGTTTTTTTGATTTTTTATCTCCAGAAGACATTTTTTGGATTAAGAAATTAGGGGATGTGAAAAATGATTTGCACCGTCTGTTCAAAAAAGCAAATGAAACATACGAACAAATTGAGACAACCATTCCGCAACTCACACCAGAAGAGCTTTACATTAACGAGGCTTGCCTGATGCAACAAGTGGACAATCACAAATTGATTGAAATTGATTCCACTTTTTTTCATCACTACGATGATAGCATTGATTTCGGCATTCTTCCGCAAAACGCATTCAATAAGAAAATCGAGCTCCTTTTAGATGAATGGATTGACAATCGGGAACACGGGTATAAAACCATTTTCCTAACTGAAAATGAACACCAGTTAAACCGGATGCACCACATCATTTTGGATTTACTCGGCACCTATAATCAAAAACAAGAGTCGAATCTGCAGGTAGAAGATTTGTACACTGCCTATCCGTTCATTCTCCACGAGGGATTCCGCGATGAAAAGAGCAAGCTGTGTCTTTATACCGACCACCAAGTATTTGGAAAATACCACCGTTTTGTGATCCGCGACCGGTACAAACGGAGTGAAGCTTTTACACTCAAGGAGATTTATGATCTGCAGCCTGGCGACTTCGTTGTTCACATCGACCATGGGATTGGTGTTTACAAAGGGTTGGCCAAAATTGAGGTAAACGGTGTGGAACAAGAGGTGATTAAGTTGGAGTACAAAGACGGGGACACGCTGTTTATCAGCATCCATTCCTTGCACAAAATATCCAAATACGTAGGGAAAGAGGGCACTGCGCCGTCGCTGCACCGAATCGGTTCCGGCACATGGGAGCGCATGAAAGAACGCACCAAAAAACGGGTAAAGGAACTCGCCATCGACCTGATTAAGCTTTACGCCCAACGCAAAGCACAAAAGGGCTTCGCCTTTTCCCCCGACAACTACCTGCAAACCGAACTGGAAGCCTCCTTTATGTATGAAGACACTCCCGATCAAGTGAAAGCCATGCAAGAGGTGAAAAACGACATGCAATCCGATTGCCCAATGGATCGGTTGCTGTGCGGAGATGTGGGGTTCGGCAAAACTGAGATTGCCATCCGTGCCGCATTCAAAGCCGTTTGCGACAATAAACAGGTGGCCATTCTGGTTCCCACTACCGTTTTAGCCTTGCAACATTATAACACTTTTTCGGAACGTCTTCACGATTTTCCTTGCAAAATTGCCTATATTAACCGATTCCGCACCACCAAACAAATCCATCAAACCCTTGCCGATCTCAAATCAGGGAAAATAGACATTTTGATAGGTACCCACCGGATTTTAGGTAAAGATGTGATTTTTAAAGATTTAGGACTGCTTATTATTGATGAAGAACAGAAATTTGGCGTAGGAGCCAAAGAAAAACTGCGGGAACTGAAAGTAACCGTTGACACACTGACCATGTCTGCGACACCCATCCCGCGAACGCTGCAATTTTCCATGATGGGTGCACGAGACATCTCGGTTATTGCCACCCCCCCCATGAACCGCTACCCGATCCAAACTGAAGTCCACCCCTTTGAAGAGTCTATTATTCGAGATGCCATCTCCTTTGAACTCCAACGCGGCGGACAAGTTTTTGTGGTTCACAACAAAGTCCAAAATATTGCAGAGGTGGCAGCCATGGTGAAACGACTCGTGCCTGATGCCCGTATTGCCATCGGTCACGGACAAATGGAGGGGAAAGAGTTGGAAAAAATAATGATGGATTTTATTGAAGGACGATACGACGTTTTAGTGGCTACCACCATCGTTGAATCAGGATTGGATATTTCCAATGCCAACACGATGATCATCAACGATGCACAGAATTTTGCGCTCAACGTGCTGCACCAGTTGCGGGGACGCGTCGGCCGGAACAACAAAAAGGCTTTTTGCTACATGCTTACCAAGCCTTACGACACGCTGAATGAGCAAGCACGCAAACGACTAAAAGCCATTGAAGATTACTCCGAAATCGGCAGCGGCTTTCAAATTGCCATGCGCGACATGGATATCCGCGGAGCAGGCGATGTGTTGGGGGCCGACCAGAGCGGTTTCATTTCAGAAATCGGCTTCGAAGTCTATCAGAAAATTCTCAATGAAGCCATTTTGGAACTGCAAGAACAGGATGTCCCTGAAACCGACAACCCCACCCTCGTTGAACGGGAATGTATGCTGGAAACCGACCTCGGACTTCTGTTCCCCAGCGACTACGTTGCAAGTCTCAGTGAACGAATGAGTTTGTATAAAGAATTAGACCAGATTCGAGATGATGAAGAGTTAGATAAATTCAGATCCAAACTTTTGGATATGTTTGGTGCCTTGCCGCATGAAACCGAAGAGTTGCTGAAAACCATCCCACTCCGCCGCAAAGCCGCCCATCTCTATTTCGAGAAAATTGTTCTCAAACAGCGAATGATGATAGGCTATTTTATTGAAAACAGCAACGCCGCTTTTTACCAATCGCAACTCTTTGGCAATATTCTGACATTCATCCAAAACCACTATCCCTATACCCAGATCAAAGAAAACAACAAAAAACTGACCCTCTATATAAAAGACGTGCCCACCATTCAAAAAGCACTGGAATGGTTCAACCGCATGGAAGCGGAATGTTAACTGTCCTCTCATCGCACCGATTGTGCCATTTTTTTTAGTATTTTTGCCACGAAAAAAATGTAAAATAAGCATTTTGTTTACAAACTTACAAATCAATAAATTAAAAACCATCTTGTTATGTTTTTGTGGGAATCTATCGCATTTGGTCCTATTCATAGCCGCAGGTTAGGCAGTTCTTTGGGTATCAACATTTCTCCTACGGATGTAAAAATCTGCTCTTTCGACTGTATTTATTGCGAATGTGGCTGGACCTTGGAAAAAAACATTGCAAGCACCCATTTTCTTCCTGCCCCCACCATTTTAGAAGCCATCAGAATGAAACTTCAGCAATGCCATGAAGAACACGTGCATGTGGATAGCATTACCTTCTCAGGTAACGGAGAACCCACCCTGCACCCCGAATTTGACACCATTATCGCCGGACTAAAAAAAATCCGCGACCAATATTATCCCCGCGCGATTATCACTTGCTTGTCCAACTCCACCCAACTGCAAAAGGAATCGGTTCGGGAGGCATTAATGAGCATCGAAAACCCTATGCTTAAATTAGATGCCGGTCTGGAACCCCTATACCAGATGATCAATCGTCCGCTCATTCCCATTACCCTTGCGGAAACTGTACATGAACTTAAAAAGTTCAACGGACAATGTGTCATCCAATCGATGTTTCTTAAAGGAGAAGTCGGCGGCACTTTTTTTGACAACACCACGAACGAAAATATCACCGCGTGGCTGCAAATAATAAAAGATATACACCCGCTTCGGGTAGTGCTGTACTCGTTGGACAGGGAAACACCAGCACAAAAATTAATCAAAATTTATAAAAAAGATTTGGAAATCATTGCGGACAAAGTGCGCGCATTAGGCATTGAAGCCGCTGTATATGAATAGTTATGGAAGTTATCAAAACAGAAATTGAAGGAGTATTGCTGATTAAGCCACAAGTTTTTGGATACGAACGCGGGTATTTTTTTGAAACCTATAACGAAGAAAGATACCGCGCCGCCGGCGTTAACGAAACCTTCGTACAAGACAACCAATCCTTTTCGCAAAAAAATGTTGTCCGCGGATTGCATTTTCAAAAACCACCTTTCTGTCAAGCCAAATTGGTGAGTGTCATTCAAGGATCCGTGTTAGATGTGGCCGTTGACCTTCGGAAAAAAAGTCCTACTTACGGGAAGTATGTCGCTGCCGAACTAACAGGAGACAATCACTGGCAACTATTTATTCCTCAGGGATTTGCACATGGATTCTCGGTATTGGAAAACAATACCATTTTTGCTTACAAGTGTAGCAATTTCTATCACAAGGAATCAGAAGCTTCTATCATCTACAACGATCCTGTCATTGCCGTAGATTGGCGGATTGAGAACCCCATTATTTCTGAAAAAGATCGAAACGGATTCCAATTCAATGAATTCATAAGTCCATTTTAATCCTATAAGTACATTCTATTTTTCCAAAAGAAGTACGGTAGAAAAATCCGTCAATGCAGCCACTCCAAATAATTGTCGGGAGTGATGACCACC
This sequence comes from Bacteroidales bacterium, assembly GCA_016290715.1. Taxonomy (GTDB): domain Bacteria; phylum Bacteroidota; class Bacteroidia; order Bacteroidales; family WCHB1-69; genus UBA1756. Next base: position 1,683 of record JAEEUY010000147.1, on the reverse strand, counting down.
GTTTCTTTTATGTCGTATGCTTCTAAAAATGCCTTGGGGAAGCGGACTTTTGCTCTCTTTGGATTCCATTTCATCTCAAAGGCAGTCATTGTACCGTCGCACTCCTCAATATAGTCAATCTCCTGCTGGCTGTTGGTGCGCCAGAAATAGGTGTTCACATATCTGTCGTTGTAATGGTTATATTTGATGCGCTCCGAGATAAAGAAGTTTTCCCAAAGTGCCACCATATCTTGTCGCAAGTTGATAGGATTGAAATTCTGTATCAGTGCATTGCGAATACCGTTGTCATAAAAATATATTTTCTTGCTTTTTTTTAGCTCGGAACGCAGATTGCGGCTTAATCCATTCAAACGGAAAATTATGTAGCACTTTTCCAATAGGTCAACATATTTTTCTATCGTTTTACTATCTGTCCCGACTGTTTGAGCCAATTCGTTATATGACACTTCGCTACCTACTTGCAAGGCCAATGCCACAAGCAGTTTCTCAATGAATACGGGTTTGCGCACGCCTTCCATTGACAACAAATCCTGATACATATAACTACCCGACAGATTCAGCAATATGTCGTGGATATTTTCCTCACCTACAACAACATCAGGATAAGAGCCATATATCAATCTTGATTCAAATGACTGTTTGATTTTCAAAATGCCACCATCGTTCATCAGCTCTTGCGTTGAAATCGGGTACAGATGATATTCAAATTTACGTCCTGTTAGCGGCTCGTTCAGTTTTCCTTGCAACATAAATGACGAAGAGCCAGTTATAAGCAACTGCACATCTTTGAAGTGATCGGTGATAAGTTTGAGAATCAATCCTATCCCTTGTATGCGTTGCGCCTCATCCACAAAAATAATACGATTATTGGCCACCAACTGACGCATATCATTAAGGTTGTCAGCGTGTTCCAGCAGTTCGCGGACACGTGCATCATCACAATAAAGTACCTTTACCTGTTCTTGCGGTACAGGCAGTTCGGGATTGTTTAAAATCTGTTGAAACAATGTTGATTTTCCAACTTGTCTGGCCCCGAGTAAAACAATTGCCTTCCCTTTAAACATACGTTCTTGTATGCGTATTTGTAATTGTCTTTTAATAAGCGACATACCTATCAGTTGTTTTGTGCTGCAAAAATACAAATAATATTTAATAATCCGAAATATTATAATAAATTTTTGGATTATAAACCGAAAAATCTATATAAATTTTTGGTTTTCATAAATCTCAAAGGCGGTCATTGTGCCGTCAAAAAATCAGTACAATATGATTTTTTGGGATTATAATCCTAAAAAACAATATAAATTTTGGGATTTATAGACCATTATACTTTCTTTCATTCAAACGAAATGAATCAGTCTGACAAATTAGATTTCTTTTGTATTTTTGCCTCTGTAAAAAAAATCGCTAAAATAATCGGATGGCATTTTTTCTCTCTATTAGCATTGAGAACATCATCACTACCATTTCCAATTGGATATGGAGTCCGCCATTAGTATGTCTCTGCCTCGGTGCCGGCCTCTACTTTTCCTTACGCACACGCTTTATACAAGTGCGTCGTTTCGGTGAGATGACACGTCTGTTGTTTTCCACCGACAAAAAGCAAAAGACGGGGATTTCTTCGTTTCAGGCATTTGCCATGGCCCTTTCAGGTCGTGTGGGAACGGGGAACATCATAGGGGT
>JAEEUY010000146.1 GCA_016290715.1 Bacteroidales bacterium | reverse complement strand
TTACAACCGGTTTTACATGACCACCAGCCAAATAATGGGCTTCCAGTTCATTTCTATTCAAGGGAATCCCCGCTTTCCATCCGACAATCAATGCATTCACAATGACACTTGGCGGAACTTTTCTCCAGCGCATAAGAATCAACTGAATCAGAGAAACATGTACCCCTGAAACCAAAGCAGTAAACCATAATCCTACGGGAACCATCCACAATAGGAAAATAAGCAATACAACACAAATAATGGCAATAACAGCAATTTCCATAATACTAACTATTTAATTTAACAATGATTTTATTTTCGTCTATTTTAATAATCACAATTTGCTTGTTTTCATCAATAAAATCCTGATAAGAAGCCACTTCCACAATCTCCCCATTAAAATTGGCTTTTCCCATCGGAGCCAACCGAGAGAGAGAGATGCCAACAGACCCCACTTGGAGTTTGTTTTGGTCTATTTCATTCATCTTCTTGTCAATCTGCGTATTCAGCATCAACTTGCGCCATGTTTTCCCTCGAATTGAGAAAATCAATCCCACCACAACCACAATCAGCGTGACAGCCAAGGTGACATGCCCCGCAATAGTGCCATGAGAAAGATAGGCACCCACCACGCCGGCAGCAATTGTTAATACACCTAAAATACCCACTACCCCGCCTGGTACAACAATGATTTCCAAGATGATAGCAGCAAGTCCTAATAAAACTAACAATACAATGGCTAACCAACTCATAGCAAAAAATTTGCGCAAATATACACAAAAAAATATGATGCTACAACCATTCTTTATTTTTTTAATGTTTAAATTTATAGTCAATCCCCAAATAAAAAACATGCGCCGGATTTTTCACCTGAATTTCGTTGTCAGCACGCACATATATGTTTATACTATTCTGTTTGTCAAAACGATAGCTCATTCCCAAAATCGTACGGAACGAATCTACGAAATAGTCATCTTTTTTGTATAGCCGCAAGAAAAACTCCGTCGAAGCGTATAATTTTATCGGTTTGCTAAAAAAGGAATACTCCAAATGCAAACGATTTCGCAAATAGGTCTTGGGGTTAAACTTATGGTTAGCGTGTTTCTCTTCAAAAAAAGTGGATTGCGCCCGAATCCGATATTCTAAAGAAAAATTTCTAATATCCTGTGAAAAAGAGAAATCCCCCCCTATTCTACCCCTATTTTCAAAAAAACTATGCTGATTACTAAGCATATAATAACCGAAGACCCCCGCTTTAAAATGCTTTTTCCAGAAGGTATAATGAAACGAACCAGCCAGTTTAAAACGATCGAAAGAGGTGAATTTTTGATCAAACCGACCTTCTGCACCAATTGTAAACGACAACCCGTGAATGATTTTCTTTTGATAATCAAGCGACAATACAGCGCCACAATCAAAGGTTTGGGCATAACCCATTCCTCCTATGCAACATAACACCAATCCCAAAAATAATCTCTTCAAAGAATGCATTGTCCGTTCTATTTAGAGAAATCCTTGTATTTTACCATCATATCAATAGAATTAATCTCATTATCAATAGGTTGATAAAAAATCTTAATATAAGCAACATCTCTTAAGAAGTCAATGTGTCCGACCTCAATCTTAAAAATCTCCAATCCGGTTCGTTCTTTCAAATCGGCCAGCAATTCCTCTTCCCGCCCATGTTTGATCAAATCAATCTTCTCATACAAAATAATTTTGGTCGCACGATGTTTCAAGGCTTTATTCCCATCAAAAATGGCAATAATGAGAATAAACAAAATATTGACAACCAATAGATTAAGATAACCATGCGTCATAGCCAACCCATTAATGACAGAAATACCAATAGTAACAAAAAGGTAGGTCATTTCACGGATAGGGACCATTTCTGTACGGTAACGAATCATTCCAAAAATAGCAAAAAGCCCCAAGGCAAATCCCATGGCAAGATTCACATTATTGAGCAAAAACATGAGCAGAAATACCGTTACACTGAAAGCCATAAAGGTAAAATAGTAGTCGGTTCGTTTGCTTTTACGATAATAGAAAAAATGGACAATTACCCAACATACCAACAAATTAAAGAAAAACATCGCTAATAGTGAAGTCAGACTATGTGTTTGCACTAAAGGGACACCCAGTATATCGTTAGGAGAGCCCACTTCGGTATAGGAACCTGCCGAAAATTCACGGGCGATAGAGGTGTCAAATTCAGCAAAACCATTGACAGCCATAGTGTCCGAATTAAAGATTGTATCAAACATTAGAATAAATTTAATTTATTAATTATTAATTATTTTCTGTATATATCTCAACTTTTTCTTGAAACGATTCTGTTTGATCATGGGATTGGTCAAAATCGTTCCCAGACAATATTTGCTAATGCGCTTGGCGGGAATTCTCATTTGCAGCAATAGTTCTTTAAAAAAAGAGGGGCACAAACCATCTTGTTTCAACTCAATAATCACTAATTCAGGTATTTCAGCCCTTTTACTTGTAGCATGATTATAAAAAGAGAGGTGTAAATCCACCGTCAACCGCTCGGTTTTGGAATAATTAACCAAAGTAATCCTGTCAAAAGCGTTTTCCAATACCGGAAGTAACAATTGAATAGAATATTGTAAATTATTATTTACAAATTCTTTAACATTGCTATCATCCAACATATTAAAAAACTGTGTGGGCAGAATTGAGATTCTTTTCTTCTTCGTTCTTTTCTTATTGTTTTTGTTCTTGATTTCACAGAAGGCATCTTGGGAGTCGCAATAGAGTCGTGCCCTTAATTTTTGGCGATGGAGTTTCCGATTGTGATGGGCCAAATACATTTGGCAATCAGAAGTATCATAATAAAGTGTCTGATAATGTGCAACTCGTTTATTATTAATTTCTTGCACATAATAATCGGATTGTAATGCAGTCAAAACCGCAGGAAGTTGCGCCAAGGTAACTATGTATTTCGTATCCACCCTGTTCATCAATTTCACGGCACTCATTTCTTCAATGGAAATAGGTGAAAATGAAGATAGTAAGTCAGCGAGGGCAACCATTTAAAGAGAATTAATTAGAAAACAGATATTCAAATTCCTTAATTGTCTCCAACTTGCCAGTCGGACTGTAATTGTATTGTTTCTTCTTGCTACCATCCGGATAATATTCAAATTTACGTATTCTAACTGGCTTATTTTTAGCATCATACTCCACTTCTTTCACACACTTCCCATTTTCATTATACTCGTATGTAACCCTTGATTTCTGACCATAATTAGCATACTCAATTTCCTCCACCTTCAGACCCTTATCATTATATTTGGTGATATGGTCAAGGAATTTCGTTTTGGTGGTAGCATTGGTATTCCACTCCTTAATAGTCAGATTCTTCCGTTTTTCGCGCTTTTCTTGCGTGGTTTGTGCGGATAAAGTACCCACAAACAACAAGAGCAGTAGAAAGGAAAATAATTTTATCTTCATCATTAGACATTTATAACAACTGAAATAAGACCTGCATCATAAATCTCGCCGGCGGCACCAACACTCACGACAACACTTACCAACGATGGGATTTCGTTTTCATCTTCGGTAACTGTATATATTTCGTAAGTGCCGGGAAGTAGCTTTTGAAAATAGAAATAACCTTCAGCACCCACCCGTACATCATCAAAATGATAAGGAGCCCCCACTTTTCTGATATATACACGATGCTCGTATGCCCAACCATAGCCGCTATTTTCTCCTTTGTGGATATACGTAGCCCATACTTGCCCCTTAATCATCGATGTTCCGTAAGCTTTTCCTTCATGGATATAGATAGTAGGAACTGTAACGGTTTTTCCCGCCGCTACCTTTACGGTTTGCGACACAGACACTTTCTCGCCCGTGGAGAGAACCGAATAGGCAAAAACAGTGTAATTACCCGGTTTCAAGTATTTAAATTGATAAAAGCCATGCGCATCGGTTTCCATATCATCGCCATAAATCACCTCATCACCATAAATAATGAAAACGTCTGTTTTGGCTGCCACAACTGTATCCGTATGCAAATTATAGTCATCGTCCGGATGGAGCACCATCATCACCTTCCCTTCCACAACGGCAGTTCCCCCCTCCCCTTCGCTCTTATTACAAGATGCTAACAGAAAAGACAATGCCGACAAAACGATGGCGATGCGAAATACTATTCTTTTCATATCATTATTAAAATTAAGAAGGCAAAAATAAAAAACTTTTCAATTGTAAGAACGGACAAGGGAAAAAACTTTCATCCCAGTCCTTTACAAATCAGGAATGTACTTCAAAAAGAAGGGATATCCGCCCTTTTTCTAAATGTTCGCGGGCTCATCCCCACCTCCCGATGAAAAAATGTGCCAAAATGACTCTGGTTGCAGAAGCCGAGACGGTCGGCGATATCTTGTATCGGAAGCGTTGTGGATAAAAGCAAAGATTTGGCCTGACGGATAATGGCTTCGCCTATACACGCCCCTGCCGTATTCCCCATCGTCTGCTTTACAAGATTCGATAAATACTTCGATGAAAGGCACAATTCTGATGCGTACCAATCAATCCTGTGGTGATCACGGCAGTAACTCTCCACCAATGACAAAAAACGGCCGCAAATTTCTTCCGAACGTGTCAATTGATGACTTTGTTTTGCATCAATGCTGTATTCCTCTAACAAATAGTACATCAGCGACCGCAACATACTCACTATCACCAAGCGATTTCCCTCTGCCAGCAAATCCCGCAAAAGCTCAAAATAGCGCACCAACACCCCAATCTTTTCCTCTCCAATCTTCCAAACAGGGCGCATAAACAATTGTGCCAACTGGGGAAGAGGCACCTTGAGATTCAACTCCTCAACCAACAACGGGGTGAATCCCAAAACATATAATTCACAATCCTCGCTGACTTTTTCCGTTTTAAGAACATGGTCAGCAAAAATAACGGCCCCATCATTCGCCTTCAGTTCAACGGAGGTGTTATTGATTTTTCCACAAATTGTGCCTCGGACAACAAATTCAACAGCGTATGTGGGCGGTAAAAATTGTTCAGGCAAGGCAGACATCTTGCCTTTAATTTTAGACACGGTGAGAATATCATGGTGCTCCTCTTGCAGTACACTATGCCACACAAATTGGGGATAATTCTCCAATCTCTGCACTTTCGCAACGCCATTCGAATGCAACATATCACATCAATTTTGTGGCAAAGATACATCTATTTCATATTCACGAGCAATATAGAATAAAAAATATTGGAAAAATAGACATTAAAATAGAAAATAGAACAAATTTCCTACTTTTTTGATAATTTTCCTTTAACAAAAATACGCTACTTTTGCACCGTCATATTTTCAGATACCATACTGTATTCTGCACCCCTGAAGATATTACAGATATAGATTAGACAGACCTACTTACAAAATTAAAATTATGAAAAGATTTCTTGCATTTTCGCTGGTAGCACTAATGTGCCTATACAGTACGGCGCAATCCGGCACCCCAACCTTTCCGGGATCTGATGACAACAACCGCAGCATACAATTGTCGCAAAACACACCCAATCCGTTCAACGGGACAACCAACGTTTATCTGACAATAACAAAGGCCGGAACGGTGTCGGTGGAAATCGCCGATATTAACGGGCGTATGATAGAGACGATGT
>JAEEUY010000145.1 GCA_016290715.1 Bacteroidales bacterium | reverse complement strand
GTAAATAAGAGAACGTCGTAATGACTGCCGTTCTTTTTCTTCACATGTCATGGCTAACCATTGAGGGGTAAACACCGTCCGTGAACTGGATAATATGATATTCAAAATATTCATAAGCAAGCTGTATATACAAAAATTTTGTATTTTCAGCTTGCAAAAGTACAATAAAAATTTGAAACAAGTAACAATTTTTAAGAAAAATTGAATTTTAAACATTGTATTATTATTCGTCTCAACGTGCGATGGACCTTTCACAAAATGATGTTGTATGTATAAGAGGAAAAATTTTGTGTAGAAGTCATAATTATAAAAAATATTGAAATTGTTTTAAAATTATTAAAAAAATATTGAGATAGTTCTATTTGTATTGTTTTTTTTATTATTTTTGCATCGTCAAACATCCGAAGCCTTGATGGGTTTGGGGTGGGCGACAAAATACTAAAAGGCGTTGAGATAACGTCTTATCTGCGGCACACGAATCTGGTAAATTCAAAATCTTCCGCACGGTAAGGCAATGGTCAATGTCCATAGGTTGATATATGTCTATAGTGATGCTATTTTAGCATTTCTATACATAGGAATCCAAATTCCTATGATATATACAACAGCGTGGGCTTCGGCATTGCTTATCCTCGGGAGATGGCAATACCAGAGCCAAGTGTGCGGGATAAGTGATGGATTCAGATTCCCGCGCTTTTTATTTTCAAGTTTTTATGTTTGTGCCGGATGGGGAATCTCCGGTGAAAAAGAAAAGGATAGGCAGTAAAAACTGAACTATTTGCATTCTTCAATAATGAATAATATAAAATTAGTAGCGAAATTGCGGGAACAACTTGAAAAAAGACAATTAGAGGTTGAAAAACGCCCCGGAGTTTATCGCTGGTGGTTTCCCAAAACCGAAGCGAAAAAGTTGTTGTCGAAATTCAAGAGTCCCCTGCAACATGAAGGCAGAATTCTCCAAGAAAAAAGTATTGAAGGAGCAACTTATATTGCATTATATTTTGGTATCAGCAGCGATATGAGCAGACGTATTCGCTGGCATATCCGCGGTCCGTTTAAAAGTTCCACGCTAAGGAGAACTTTGCGTTCTATCATTGCTCCGGAAAAAAACGACAAAGATGCAGAAGTACTTGTAAACAAGCTGATAGACAGTTGCTATTGGGAATGGGATTATACAGACACTCCCGAACAAGCGGAAGATAAGGAAACAGCGGAACTCGCTCAAAAGAAATTTTCTTATCCGCTTAATATCAGCAAGAACAATACGATGCCATTTGAGTGGATTGCAGAACTGAAAAAGAAAAGAACAGATAATAAACATTAAAAATAAAACATTATGGCAACAGGTAAAATTACAAAAGAAGACAAAAAAAGAGGCAAATTGATTGCCGGTCACATGGTTTGGCAAAACGAAGACAACACGATTGAGGTAAGCAAAGAAATGGTGGAAAAACATGGTTCGGTAAAAGCCGCTTTGAGAGAGTTGGCCAACCAAGCAGGATTTCAATTCGATCCGGAATGGACCGTTCAACAATTGGGTAAAAAATTATTGGATTTTGCTGAAAACAAATAATATTGATACAAGAAGAAAAGAAACATTTTTATTATATTAACAATTAAAAAATAAAACATTATGGGAATTTTAAATAATTTAAAAGACGCTTTTAACAAGGCAGAGTTTACAGTAGCACCGAACAAAAAATTGAAAACGATTTCTGCAGACTTTAAAAAGAATTTTGACTTAACCTTGGCATTTTACAAAGGTTCCGTTTTGGCAGATCCTGAAATGACTCTTGCCGCTTTGAACAAAAAGACCAGCAAAGAGGTGTATGCCACTGCAGAAGGTTTGAAGATTAAAGGCTCTATGAAAGTGGGCGATGTAGAAAAACTATTTGACCAAAACTTCGGTGTAACCGTGCAAGTTAAGGACAAGGCCGACAAAAAATGCGTGCCTAACAACATCACTATCGGACAGGCTGCAAGAGGAGAATACTAACTTTAAACAATCATTTAAATATAAAAAAAACAATATGGGATTACTTAACAATATCAACATGATTAAAGACCTTGCTGACAAGGCAACATCCGTGTCATCGTTATTGACAGGTAACTCTTCTGAAAAAGACAAGGACAATATGCCCGCTTTGCCAGATAAGATAGTTGAAAATGGCGTGACAACAATCAATACTTTGGATGGAATGAGTTCCTATCTCCAAGAAATGCAAGGGACTCAATGTTCCCCATCCGCCATGCAGGCATTGCAATCACAAATACAAGTGCTTAACTTTGTAAAATCCCCCGCTTTGACGGGGATGGCCGTTGACACTATGGTGATGTGCCTGTATAAAGCCATACAGTCTGCCGTAAACGATTCAGAAAGAGACGCTGTTCGTGAAAGTTTTGCACTGATGATTCAAAGTTTTATGTTTTTTAACGAAGCACAACTGCAGTATGAAATTAACTCCAATAAAGAGGAAGGCATTCAATTGCTCTCACAAGCAGGTGACATTCTTTCAAAAAGTGTTGTCTCCGTTGCATCATTAGTAGCCACTGGAGGTGCAACAGCAGCGTCAGTAGGGAATGTTGTCGTTAAGAATGTTTTTGCCAAACAAAACGGGCAACAAAATTTTTTCGGGAAACTCATTTCTTTTATCGGTGACAAAAAACGAGTAGAAGAGAAAAAGAAACAACATTTCGACACTTTAAAAAATACTTTTACAATATTTGATCGCTACGCAGAAATGATAGGCCCTTCTATTGTTCTCCACGGAATGCTTGAAAGATATGGAGAAAAACTTGTTGAACTTTTTGAAGAGGATAAATACAAATATTTATTGGTCAGTATTGGAAAAACACTTGACATCGATAATGTCGTAAATAACTTTTTCGATGATCCTCTTAACTCACTTCAAAAAAAGAAGAAAACATTGACGGGATATGACTACATTATATTCTTGCGTAACAAATCATTGGAAAGGGTTAACGAAGCCGAATGCGAGTTTAAAAAGACCAAATTAGAACTTGAAAGTACACAAAAAGAGTATGAAAATACTTCGTCAATCCGTTTTCAACTCCGCAATGACCTGAAGGAAAAGATTAATCGATTGGAATCAGATGTGGAACATGATGAAGAAGATTTGCAAACTGCAAAAAAAGAACTAGCTCAAGCTGACTTGGCTGTGGAAAAAGCCACTGCACTCAAGCCCGAAATTGATGCTTATGCGGCAAAAGTAACCAGTATTGTGGAAAAATTTGCCTTTAACTTTTCAAATTCAATTGGTCATTCTCCTGCCACATCTGTTAGCACATCGGCACCTCTTATGTTCCCTCCACCTGCTCCAAACCAATGCATGTACAACATTTCCGTTAATGGTCAAACCTTGGGACCTTATTCAGTAATGCAGTTACAAGACATGATTGCTCAAGGTACGGTTAATCGGAACACGTATGTATGGACTCAAGGAATGGACAATTGGGAACAAGCAGGCAATCGGCAAGAACTTTCCCATTTATTCGGTGCAGTTCCCCCTCCTCCGTCTATCTTGTAGACCCACCAAAAATTGTAGTTATTATTTATCCCGTCCAAACAATACCTAAATTCAACAAATAAATGCAACTTTAAATATGAAAAAAAGCATACAAGAAAAGACTTTGTCGCTTTTGATTAAAAAGTTTGACAAAGATTTTACGGATAGACACCAAGAAAGCGAACAATACGTCGCATTGCAAAATCGAAATATTGGTAAACTTTCGGGTTGGAATAATGCAGAAGTATCCAATGAAGCGTGGGAAGTATTGGTGAAGGTTACAAACAAACAGCACAAAAAGACCATATATAGACGAGCTGTCGGTAATACTCTCAATGATTTTACTACCCAAGACATTATGATTGGTTATCGAAGTATGAAACAATTGCAAGTAGTAGAAGGTTCTAAAGTTATTGTACAACCGACAAATTGGTTTTGTTATTTATGGAATCATGCGCAATCGCCTATCCGTTATCCGTTTCGTATTGCCGTTATAATGGGATTGGTTTCCATTTTAGTAGGTATTGTTTCTTTGGCATTATCTGTTTGCCAGTTATGTAATTGTTGCTTATAATAAAAATAGAATTGTATATGATAGATTTTAGCCAAGAAATAGAAAAGTGTTTGAAAAAATTGCATAATACCAATAATAAGGAACAAAATTTTCAAGGTAGATTATATGCACATTTTCTTCCATTTGAAAAAGAGGGTTACGTTGTAGAAATGGAAACGAGTGTCAATGATGAACACTTGAAGCCCATTCTAAAGAAACGAATGAGTGCGACAGATCTAAACGATTTCAAGAAAGAAGATTTTAGAAAAATTGAGATAGACCTTTTGATTTACAAGCAGGATTATTCAGAGTTGTATGCTGCAGAATTGAAATGGATATACAATAGAACAGGTCATTGGAATGTAGTTGACCATTTGGAAGAATTTAAGGCTGACGCTATTTTTTGTCATCAGTTGGTTGAAAAGGCACATTTTAATGAAACATGCAGTGTTGTTGTTTATGACTTTGATAGTGCGAAACGAATAGAACACTATAGACCGAGAAATACGGAAACGCAACAAGAAAAATTGGAGTTCTTAGGAGGACGTTATCCTGCTACATATCATGGCAAAATTATAGCTGATGAACATGGAGGAAAAACATTTTTTAAATGGATTGACCTGAAAGATTATACAAAAGGACAAGATTATAAATATTATTTGATTAAGTTCAATCAATAAAAGGGCAAGCCTGCAGTCCTGAAGATGCGGGCAAAACATTATTATAAATTTTTAAAATTATGGCAGAATTAAAAATTAATGGTCGTACAACAGTACGCAAGTTAAAAGAAGATTTCAAAAAAGCATTCGGTAGCACATTGCGTGTATATCAAAATGTTAGTTGCAAAGGACGTTTTGCTGATGATGCAGCAACATTGGCAAGTATTCGTGCCGAAGGAGCAAAAGGCGGCGAATTGGTTGTTGGTGGTGCGAAACGCGTTGGAAATTTTGAAGAAGAATTTGTTACAATGTGGGGTATCGGAGTCCAAGTAGCCAATGCAGATGATACAAAATTGGCAGACAATGAGGCAACTCTTGTTCAAGCAGGAAAATAATTTTTTGATGAGGCAGAGAAGCCTGATCGCTTCTCTGCTTGCTAAGTGATAGAAATATTTCGTTCTCTGAAAATAAAAATAAGGACAAGCCTGCAGTCCTGAAGTTGTAGGCAAAAAAATATTTAAATATATTAAAAGTATGGAAATTAAAGTAGATGGACGTCTCTTGGTGTCAACACTTTGTAAAAACTTCAAAGAGGAGTTTGGAGGCACATTGCGTGTATATCAAGGACAAAAACGTCTTACCGGTAGTGAAAAAGTAAGCGAAATTGCTACGAAAACAGGTAGCTATGAATGTCGCGGCAGCAAAACTGTCGGTGGATTTGAAAAAGACATGATGTCTAATTTCGGCTTGAAGGTTCAAGTGGCTTCTTCCGATGATTTTGTATTGGCTCTTGACAATATGACTCTTGCAAAATTAACTGAAATCCCAAAGAACGCCAAAAAAGCTGATATGGATGCACTTAAAGCAAAATATGTTAAATAAACATCCTTATAGTAACTAAACGGTGGGCGGGTCACCGTCCACCGTTTTTATTAAATAAACCATTATTATGAGCGTAGAATATTATCGTAAACGCCTTATTGACCTTAGGGCACAAGTTACAAAAGAAAGAGAGTCAAAAAAGAAAGACAACGAGTATTATGCCAAATTGGTGAAAAATGCGAGTACGCCGAGCAGTAAAGCCAGTTATCGTAAGCAGAAAATTGACCGTGCTGCCAGCCATGATCGTCGCATTGAAAGCCTAAAACGAGAAATTGAGCATACAAACGATGCTTTGAAACGTGAAAGGGCCAAGAAATAAAGTATTAATAGTAAAATAGAAATGTTATGTCTATATCAAAAACACGTTCTAAATTATATAAGATTGCTCGTATATTGGGTGATGTAGATGCCGTGAAAAAAGGCAAGGTGGGAAAACGAGTTAAAAATCGTGTAGTAGGTAAACTCACCGGCAAATTACTAAAGAAGTTTTGGTAATGTATAGTGAGTTAATGTGGTTGAATGACAGGGTTCTTCCATATTAGCATAAATACATGATACGATAAAACAGAATAGTATGAGAAAAATTTTATTACCCCTGATAGGGGTCGTGATGTTGTGTGCTTGTGGCAGAGCGGATTCGTCAAGGTCTTCCTTGTTGGAAGAAGAGGAATATGAGAACCCTCACATGCCTAAAGCAGAAGCTCAAAAATACGGAAAAGCATTGAATCGTTTAGAGGATATCGATGTATTGTTGAAAAGTTATATGGCGAACAAAACAGAGGAGCGTTTTTCATCGCTTGCCCAAATGTATGCCGAACTAACGTATAACTATGACGATAGTAGGATGGATGCCGAAGGAAAAAGACAAAGCATGTTGCTTCAAGCTCGTACAGACTCTGCACGATTGGCGGTTGGAGAAACCCTGAAGGAAGAATTGGCTACTATGAGGTTTCCTCTTGTCAATGAAGAAGACCTTTTGATAGAGTCGGCAAAAACGTGGCCGGTTTATTTGCAGAAAGGAACCAAGTTGCACTATGCTATGAAAACCGGCGGCACTGTAAACATGCGTTTAATCAATGCCGATGCACACAATGTGTTGAAAAATTATGTCGGGAAAAAACAATTAAAAGATTCTGTAGCTATACAAAACAGTGCCATATATCTTGTAGAACTTACGCCGAAAGGTACCGCCTATATTGATTTAAACGTCAGTCAGCAGTATGCCGATATGAGTCAGATTAATGAAGAAAAGAAACGTATCAGGGTGGACACTGTGGAGTGCGGTGCCAATGAGTTTATGGCTGTCAAAGTACAAGGTATCCGGATGAATAGTGTTTTTCAAGAGCCCAAAAAAGTAACCCTTCGTTCGGTGGGGAAAAGTTTTTTCAGCGGGTCTTCGCGTGCGGTAGTGCCTGTTCCTGTTCCGAAAGGTTGTACTGATTTGTTGTATAGTTTGCGTATATCTACCAACGAAGGGGATAGAAGTGATGACGGAAAATTCGATAGTAGAATGACAGAATCGTACAAGCATGTCCGTTTTCTCGGACTTCCGCTATATGAGACCAATAACAGTCATAGCAATCTTTTTAGGGAACTTTTGTATAGCAACAAGCCTGTGCGAGAAGAGGAGGCTTATTGTAATGTTTATGTATTTACCAGCCAGACTGAGGCAAAAAAATTTCAAGATGGAAAAGACCCTTCCGAAATTAAATACAATATAGACCTTTCACTAATGGGTACGCAATCGTGCAACGGACGCATTCCGACAAAGGGATTGTCAACTATTTACCTTGGTTTTTCCAATGAGCGATTCCGCTATTCCAACTATTTATGGCTGGAAGTTATTGCATCCTCTCCCAATAACGAATACTATAGGTTAAAATATACGATAAATTAAACGAAGTCATATTCTTCCAACGATAGTCGGATACATTTGAATTTTTATAAAAAGTAGTTATGACGATAAAAGAGTTTAAAGAAAAGTTGAATAATGTCTTTGATGACAATCTGCACACCAAACAATGGCACAACTATGTTGACTATGCCATCATAAGTTTGATTATCATCAGTACGCTGGAAGTTTTCGTTTCCACTTTCCCTGGTGCAGAGCAACGTTTCGGCGGATTGTTGAAGTTTATTGATATTTTCACTACTATTGTTTTCACTATTGAGGTAACGCTACGTATTTGGAATGCTGATATGTTGGACGACAAGTACAAAGGTTTTTGGGGAAGAGTAAGATATTGTTTCTCTTTTTACGGACTGATAGACATACTTTCAACCTATCCATTCTATGTTAGTTTTGTTTTTCCGTTACCTTATACCGCACTCAAGGTACTTCGTGTGGCACGATTGTTTCGTGTATTCCGCTATATGCATTCATTTCGCCTGCTCTCAGCAGCTATCAGGTCTAAAAGGAGCGAATTGTGGGTTTCTCTGCAGTTTCTCGGTATAGTTACTTTTATCTTGTCGTTCATTCTCTACTTTGTGGAACATGCCGTACAGCCTGAAGTTTATACCAATGGTTGGGATTCAGTGGTGTGGGCTTTTTTGCAGTATGTAGGCGACCCTGGCGGTTTTGCCGACTATCCACCTATAACGGTGGCAGGACAAGTGATTGCCGTGTTAGTAGGTGTGCTTGGTATTGCTATTTTTGCTGTCCCTGCCGGTTTGATTGGTTCCGGATTTACCGAGGTGATGGAGGATGAAGCCAAGACAGAAAAGCTGAAGGAGAATGCCCGTCGTATTAATGAGTTTTTCTTGGTAAAGAGTGTAAAAAGGTCTGGCATATTTTGGCCGGCCAAGAATTTGAGTTTAGGCGATTTGAAGTTGGATTTGGGTATGGGTGAAGACGATATTTTAAAAGCGGTAACATTTTCGCCAACCATTAGGTTGAAGAACCTTGCGGCTGCCGTCCTTGAAGGTCCTAAAAACGATATGCCTGTGGTAACCCAGTTCCATGTCAACAACAATTATGGTTGCCATATAGAACGCGGTTCTAGCGTTACCATTGTAAATGCGCTCGGATATGGAGACAATGGATTGAGCTATTTTGATTGGCATATTGCACAACTCGGTGGTTTCAACTATGTTGCAAACGAAAACTTCTCACGAACAATAGGAGATGAAGACAATCGCTATAATTTCTATACGGTAGAAAAAGGTGTTAATGAAAATGTTGATTTTCGGCAGTTTATTAGTGATATTGTCAGCAACCGCGATGAAAACGATTGGATTGTCGTTGTGGCAGGGGAGCAGGTCGTGAAAAATATTACCGACTTCCATTTTGAATTTGGTGGTGAGAAAGGCCAAACTTCTTTTGATTTTCCTGAATGTATTACTCACGATAAACAAAAGTTGAAGCAGTTGTTCAATGATTTCAGTCAAACAATGGAAGCCTTGCAGTTAAAGACGGATGCACATCAGGTGCAGCCGGTTATTAACAAGGCTAATGTTACTCGTTATATTCAAGCCCGCACCAAAGCCAATGTGCTCTTGATAACGGTTTCGTACAAATTGATGGTGTTTGATAAGACTGTGTATGATGCAATTATAAACTTTGCCGATGTACTGAACCGCCATCTGGAAACGCGGAAACCAGTTGGCTTGCACAAGGAGGAATATCAGGAAAGGCCAGTAGAAAACGACTATTGGAAAAAACTATATGGTCTTGTAGAAGAATGAATATCCTAAAGCAACTATATCAAATCAATAGTTATTCGGGCAGCGAAGATGAAATCAGGCGGTTTGTGTTGCAGCAAGTTGCCGATTTGCCACTCCAATTCATTCAAGATTCTTTTGGAAATGTTTTTATCACAAAAGGTGTTTCAGAAAGTTATCCTTGTGTGTCGGCTCATTTTGACGAAGTACATCAACCATGTATGCGGAATATCCAAGAGTTAGACGGAATAATTTTCGCTATTAACGAAAAAGGCGAAAGAGTGGGGATCGGTGCTGATGATAAAAATGGCATTTGGTTGGCACTAGAACTTCTTAAGTCGTTGGATGTATTGAAAGTTGCCTTGTTTGTTCAGGAGGAGAAATCTACCTATGAAGGTTATCGTCACGGTTCAGATGATTGCGATCTTACATTTTTCAACAATGTGAAGTTTGTACTCCAATGCGACCGCAAAGGTGCTGGCGATTTGGTAACCTATTGCACTAAAAAGGAAATTCGTCTTTGCGATGACGATTTTGTTCCCAAGTGGATTTTGCAGAAATATGGTTATGCACCAGTTGAAGGTGGTGTAACCGATGTAGTTCATTTAAAGGGTCGTGGCTTACATATACCATGTTGCAACATCAGTTGTGGCTTTTACAACGCTCATCAACCGGAAGAATATACGAATGTTGCTGAATTGCTTAATTGTTTTGAATTTGTAAAAATGATAGTTTTATCAATATGAAGATACTTGTTGCGGCTTTTGAACCATTTGACGGCAATGTGCTCAATTCTTCGTGGGAGGTGGCATCGTTGTTGCCGGAATATATAGGTAGGTCAATGATAGTCAAGCAACAGTTTCCTGTTGATTTCTTGCAAGTAGGGAATGCTTTACGTTCGTCTATAAACTTTCATTTGCCGGATGTCGTCGTAGCCTTGGGACAAAGTCGCAAATTTGAGGGTTTGAGTATTGAAAGGGTTGCACTTAATTTGATGGATTCCGCTAAAGCTGACAATAAAGGATATGTACCTGTCAATAAGATTATTCATGCAGATGGAGACACAGCTTATATGACATCGTTTCCGGTTAGACTTCTTGCTGATGAATGCAAGCAACATGGTGTTGCCGCACAAATTTCCAATTCGGCGGGTACATTTGTGTGCAATCGTATTTATTATGAATTACTTTATATGATTGCAAAAGAGCATTTTTCGATGCAAGCTCTTTTTGTTCATTTGCCCTATATATTAGAGCAAGAAAAAATGCCTTCAATGGATAAAAATTTACTTACGGAGGGAATTGTTGAAATTATAAAAAAGATAGAGAATCTGTAAATTAAAACAATTTGAAACAATTCATAACGCATAAAAAATATAGTGAAAATAAGGAGCAATTTGCATATAAGAAATAAAAAAAGAGGCAATCGCCTCTTTTTTTTATTTCAACCATTTATCCAACCATCCTAAGAATTCTCTTTGCCAGAGAATGGCATTTTGCGGTTTTAATACAAAATGGGTTTCGTCAGGGAAATACAATAGTTTGCTGGGAATACCTTTTATTTGTGCTATATTATAGGCTTGCAAACCTTCGGTGTAAGGGATGCGGAAATCATTGCCGCCATGTATCACCATAATAGGGGTGTCCCATTTGTCCACAAAGTTGTTAGGAGAAAAAGCGTAGCTGTGGGGTTCCGGTTTCTCCCAGAAAG